>NZ_JAMFRV010000406.1 GCF_026224925.1 Pseudomonas sp.
CCCTCGCCGGAATCATCGACGAAACCGGAATAGCCGTGCAATTGCGGGTCCTGCGCCAGCGCGAAAGCGGTCAGGTCAAGCAGCCAGGACGAGACGACGCTGCCGCGGCGCCAGACTTCAGCGATATCGGCGACGTTTAGATCGAAACGCTGCTCTGGCGGCAAGTTGTCCGAGTTTTTCATCTTGAGGATGTCAAAGCCCTCGGCAAACGCTTGCATCATTCCGTATTCGATACCGTTGTGAATCATCTTCACAAAATGTCCAGATCCGGCTGGACCCGCGTGAATGTAACCACGTTCTGCACGGTCATCGGCGGCGTTACGGTCTTTGGTCCGCTCTACCGAGCCGTAGCCGGGGGCCAAGGTGTTGAACAGCGGGTCGAGGCGCCGAACCACCTCGGCGTCACCGCCGATCATCATGCAGTAACCGCGTTCCAGGCCCCAAACGCCGCCCGAAGTACCCACGTCGACGTAATGCAACTGCTGCTGCTTCAGGGCTTCGGCTCGACGAATATCATCCTTATAGAAGCTGTTGCCGCCGTCGATGATCACATCGCCGGGCTCGAGCAGTTCGCTCAGGGTATTGATCGTGTCTTCAGTAGGAGCGCCCGCCGGAAGCATCACCCATACCGCGCGCGGCTTATCCAGCCCCGCAACCAGTGCAGCCAGGTCGACAACGGCAGTCGAGCCTTCTTTTGCAAGTGTGGCGCGGGAACTCTCGTCACGGTCATACACAACGGTGGTGTGGCCATCAAGCATCAACCGTCGTGCAATATTGCCGCCCATACGGCCCAAACCAATAATCCCGAGTTGCATGTGGGTGTGCTCCTGATACGAAGAAAGAGATGCCTCACCTTATAGCCCAGCAGTACATGAAGGTTAGTCCAGAGCGTTCGGACCCGGTTTTAGCAGAGGCAGGGGGCATGGGTGAGCCTGCCTGATTCAATACATTTTCGCGATCAAGAAACGTTCGCGACAATTAAAAATAAAAAAGTTCCATTTTTTAATAAAAGAAATCAAAATCGCGCCGATAGCTCAGTAGGCTAAACGAAAAGTCATGCTTCAACGAAGCCTGAAAGTCTCAAAACGCCAAACACTGGGTCGATATACGTTTTTTTTCTGCGAGGCAAGCAATGGTTACCCTACTGACAGCACTTCCGCCCCAAACTCTTTTCGTGAGTATTCGTCGTGATGAGTTGCGTCAACTCAAGGACGAAAATCTACAGCTGCAGCAAAAAATCGCTCATCTGACGCTGATGCTGCAAAGCTCCCTGCAACTTGACTCCGCAACCACGCTACGTCATATCAACTGACTTGTCTGGGCGGCTCGCTGGTCTTCTTCGAGCCCCCTTCTCACCGTATGGTTCGACACATCTTGCAGGCCATTGTGCGCCGATTCTGCTAATTCGGACCAGACACGCCAAGTAACGTTCCAATCATCTCCCCGTTCATCCCGTCACTCGATGCAATATTCTTCCCCCTCCTCAGCTATACTTTCCGCCTTTTTTCAGACGGCCCGATTCTCGGGTGCATCAGATAGTCGGCCGGCTTTATGCCACCGGTATTCTCGCGGGTTAACATGCTGGAGCGCTTGATGACGATTTTCAAACGGGGTAAGACGTCCCCGAAGGGTTTTGACTGGGCCGGTCTGTGCTGGCTGTTTGTGTTCTTTTGGTATTTTTCCGGCATTACTCAGCTCCTGATTCAGGTCACGGGTACTTCAGGCTTTGCCGGGTTCCGCCAAGCGTTCGTCATGAGCGCCCTCTGGCTGGTGCCGATGTTGCTGATCCCGTCTAAAACCCGAGTAATGGCAGCCGTTATCGGCGTCGTGCTGTGGTTATGTTCGCTGGCGAGCCTGGGTTACTTCTTCATCTACCAGCAAGAGTTCTCGCAAAGCGTCATCTTCATCATGTTCGAATCCAACGTGTCGGAAGCCGGGGAATACATCACCCAGTATTTTGCTTGGTGGATGATGCTGGCATTCCTGGCGCACACCGCCTTTGCGGTGTTCCTTTGGACCCGTTTGCGTCCGGTGCTAATGCCGCGCCGCAGAGTCTGGGTTGTGTCGCTGTTCATCTTGTTCATGCTTATCGTCCTGCCGTTCGGCAAGCAATTGGACCGACAAGGTAATATGGCTGCCGCCTTCGAAAGTTTTGAAACCCGCGTCGAGCCTGCAGTGCCATGGCAAATGCTGGTGGCCTACCACCGCTACGGTCAACAACTGAATAGCATGCAAGGCATGCTCAAAAGCAGCAGCGAGATTCCGCCGCTGACCAATCTGAAAGACCAACAGGCCAATCTACCGGCGACCATGGTGTTGGTGATTGGCGAATCGACCAACCGCCAACGCATGAGCCTTTACGGTTATCCGCGCGACACCACGCCTAATCTGGATAAGTTGAAAGACCAGTTGCAGGTGTTTGACAACGTCATCACCCCACGGCCTTACACCATCGAAGCGCTGCAACAAGTCTTGACCTTCGCCAACGAAGAAGACCCGGACCTTTACCTGAAGACGCCATCGATTGTCAGCGTCATGAAGCAGGCCGGGTACAAAACCTACTGGATCACTAACCAGCAGACGATGACCAAGCGCAATACCATGCTCACGACGTTCTCTGAACAAACCGACGAGCAGGTGTACCTCAATAACAACCGCAACCAAAATGCTCGCCAGTACGACGGGGATGTCATCGAACCGTTCAATAAGATCCTTGACGATCCGGCGCCGCGTAAATTCATCGTGGTCCACTTGTTGGGGACCCACATGAGCTACCAGTACCGCTACCCCGAAACGTTCGATAAATTCACCGACCGTACGGGCGTGCCTGCTGCACTCAGCGATGATCAGGTGCCGATCTACAACACCTACGACAACGCGGTGCTGTACAACGATTTCGTGGTGTCGAGCCTGATTAAAAGCTACGCCAAGTCTGATCCAAACGGTTTCTTGATGTACCTTTCCGACCACGGCGAAGACGTTTACGACGGGCCCAAATACAACGTGCTTGGGCGCAACGAAGCCAAGCCGACGATACCGATGTATACGATCCCCTTCATGCTGTATGCCTCGCCGAAGTGGCGCCAGACACACAACTGGGACTTTTCCAGTATCAAGAGCCGGCCGTTCAGCAGTTCTTCGCTGATTCATACCTGGGCGCAGTTGGCGGGCCTCAGCTTTGATCAACTGGACAGCACTAAGAGCCTGGTCAGCTTTGACTACAAAGAACGCCCGCGCTTGATTGGTGACCCCTACGCGCAAAAAGGCCTGACTGACTTCAGCCTGATGCGCGGCAATACCCCACCAGCCACTGTGGCGAAGGTAGCCCAACCGTAAGCCCCTCCAAGCCTCTCCAAGGCCTGCCAATCTGGCAGGCCTTTTTTATGCCCCCGCGCCTGTCCCCCCAAGCATAATCGGCCATCACATTTCATAGGCCTGAACCGCTTTGAAGCAGTCTTCACCGCTTGCACAAAAACCAACCAAATCCCCATAAGGGGATTACATCTGTGCACCGAGAAAAGGCATCAGCTTTGGCTACCAATGTTTTGTGGCTTTTTTTCAAGGCATTTTCTTGCTGGCCTGAAGACACCCCGATAGATTGTAGAACAATCCGACCAGTGGTTAAGAGCACCACCCAGCATGCCGCTCGCCCCATAAAGGCGCATTTCAGTGAAAAAATGCCTTGTATTATCACGTGATAAATAAGCCGTGTGCTCGCCGACCCCCACGCCAGACCGGTTTGTAAAAAAAAATAGAAACTTTTCGCCACGACGGTGGGTCATGATGAAAGAGAGCCTAAGCTATTGGCGTAACCCGAGTTCAGGCTCTGTCCCTTGTCCTGTTATCACGCATCCAGTAAATGGGTACTGTTCTTGCGTAGCGCTTGTGTGGACGGTCATAGGATATGACCCACAACAAATCCAAAGCTGCACCAAACACTGTATTTAATGGGAGAGAACGATGATAAGCGGCGCTGTCAAAACCCAGAAGGGAGAGAGTTTTAACCAGCCAGTTAGCGAGCTGACCCTACTGCCGGTCTTCGCATCGACTGACGCGCCAATGCTGCAACTGCCGACTTCACAGCCAACTTTTACTACTCTGACGAACAGAAGAAAGATCCTGTTCGTGACTTCGGAAATGGCTGATCTGGTGAAAACCGGAGGTCTAGGCGATGTGTCTGCTGCACTGCCACGAGCGATGCGCCACCTGCACGATGTCCGCGTGCTAATTCCTGGCTACCCACAGGTCCTCAATAGCGGAAATCCTATACACGTTATTAGCCAATTAAGCGGTTATGCCGGGCTGCCACCCTGCAAAATCGGTCGCATGGACATGAAAGACGGTCTGGTTATATACGTAGTGATTTGTCCTGAGCTGTATGAGCGCGAAGGCACTCCGTATGGCGACAAAAACGGCCGCGATTGGTCCGACAACCATATTCGCTTTGCCCGACTGGGTTTGGCGGCGGCTGACTTTGCCGCGGGCGCGGTCAAGACCCAGTGGAACCCTGAGCTGGTTCATGCCCACGATTGGCCCGCCGGATTGGCACCTGCCTACATGAAATGGCGCGGGCAGACTACGCCAAGTATTTTCACCATTCATAACCTTGCCTACCAAGGGACGGTGAGCACAGGCTGCAACCGTGAGCTGGGCATTCCCGACCAGGCTCTCGGTACCGATGGTATGGAGTTCTACGGCAAGCTTTCCTTTATCAAGGCTGGCATGGCCTACGCAAGCCACATCACCACGGTGAGCGCGACCTACGCGAAGGAAATAACCACCCCAGCCTTTGGCTGCGGGCTAGAAGGTTTCCTGCAAAGCAAAGCCGACCAAGGCCTGCTCAGTGGTATTCCAAACGGCATCGACGCCAGTTGGGATGCCGCTACTGACGAACACCTGATTTGCCGCTTCGAGCCTAACGAATGGCAGCGCAAGGAAATCAACGCCGACTACGTGCGTGAGCTGTTTGAACTTGAGCCGTCCCAAGGTCCTTTGTTCGCGGTGGTCTCGCGGCTGGTCTTTCAAAAAGGCCTGGACCTGACCATCGGCGTCGCTGAACACATTGTTAATCTCGGCGGTCAGATCGCAATCATTGGTCGTGGCGAGCCTGAGGAAGAGGATTCGATGCGTGAGTTGGCATTGCGCTTCCCCGGTCAAGTCAGCGTTCGTGTCGGCTTTAACGAGACAGACGCTCGGCGGATGTTTGCCGGCAGCGACTTCTTGCTGATGCCGTCGCGCTATGAACCCTGCGGGTTGAGCCAGATGTACGCCCAACGTTTCGGTTCATTACCCGTCGCACGCAACACTGGCGGCCTGGCTGACACCATTGAAGACGGCGTCACCGGCTTCTTGTTTGAAGACGCCACTATAGAAAGCTATGCCGAAGCGCTCACACGGGCGATCAAGGTGTTTGCCAATGCTGAGCTGCTTAATGCCATGCGCTGCCGTGCAATGGCGGCACCTTTCAACTGGGCTAAAGCGGTTGAACCATATGCTGAGCTTTATCAAGAACTACTGAAAAAGAACGTGGGTGCCATTGCCCATCTCTAGAAGGGGTTGAACGGATGCCTTTGCGCACGGATGAAAACTGGCGCCACGGCGCCGTATTGTTAGATTCAGATCGCACCCGATTTACTCTCTGGGCACCGGATGCTCACCACGTAAGTGTTGAGTTTGAAGACCTGACTTCTGTGGCGATGCTGCCACAGGATGACGGCTGGTTTGTACTGGAAACCCGCTGCTCAGCGGGCACTCACTACCGCTTTAGCATTGACGGTGAGCTTAAGGTGCCTGACCCGGCCTCACGGGCGCAGGCAGACGGTGTGCATTCGGCTAGCGTGGTGGTCGACTCGTCGGCCTATCGCTGGCAACACACGGCCTGGACTGGAAGGCCTTGGCATGAGGCGGTCATTTACGAACTGCATGTCGGGGTACTCGGCGGCTACACCGAGGTTGAAAAGCACCTGCAGCGCCTCGCCGAACTCGGCATTACTGCGATCGAGCTAATGCCTCTGGCGCAATTTCCGGGTGATCGTAATTGGGGTTACGACGGCGTCCTGCCGTATGCACCGCAATCATCTTACGGAACGCCGGATCAGCTCAAACACCTGATTGATACGGCTCACGGACACGGCCTGATGGTGATCCTTGACGTGGTTTACAACCACTTCGGCCCCGACGGAAATTACTTGGGCAATTACGCCAAGGGCTTCTTCCGTGACGATATAAAAACTCCATGGGGTTCCTCCATTGATTTTCGCCGTCGTCAGGTGCGCGACTTTTTCGTTGATAACGCTCTGATGTGGTTGTTGGATTATCGCATCGACGGCCTGCGCCTGGATGCCGTACACGCGATCAACGACCCTACCTTCCTCAAGGAATTTGCTCAGCGCGTTCGGCAGCACATCGAGGCGCCGAGACAGGTATGGCTGAACCTGGAGAACGAACACAACGAGGCCAGTTTGTTAGCCGAGGGCTTTGATGCCCAATGGAACGACGACGGGCACAACGCCCTGCACGTGCTGTTGACCGGCGAAAGCGAAGCCTATTACGCCGACTTCGCTAATGAACCCACACAAAAATTGGCGAAGTGCTTGAGTGAAGGCTTCGTTTACCAAGGTGAGCGCAACCGCCACGGCCATAATCGCGGCGAGTCCAGCGGGCATTTGCCACCCAGTGCGTTTGTGTTGTTTTTGCAGAACCACGACCAGATCGGCAATCGCGCTTGCGGCGAACGACTGCCGCTATTGACCCCGGCACCCGCGTTGCGCGCCGCCACCGCGTTGTTGCTGCTGTCGCCCATGATTCCGCTGATGTTCATGGGTGACGAGTGGGCCGCCAGCGAGCCATTTCTGTTTTTCACCAGCCACCACGGCGAGTTGGCTGATGCAGTACGCGAAGGACGACGCGCCGAATTTGCCGATTTTCCAGCATTTTCCGACGAAGAAAAACGCAAACAAATTCCCGACCCTAACGCTCTCGGCACCTTCGAAGCGTCGCGTCCGGCATTTGATGTGGTGTTTCTGGAAACCGATAAAGGCACCGACCACCAACAGTGGCTGGCGCTGTACACACAATTGTTGGCGCTTCGGCACCAGTACATCGTGCCGCGTCTGGTTGGTACGCAATCATTAGAAACAACTGTGCTGGCTCATGGCGCGGTCATTGCCCGCTGGCGTATGGGAGATGGCCAGATACTGCGCATTGACCTCAACGTGAGCGAGCATTCCGTCAAGCTCAATGCATACAAATACGGCACTGTTCTTTTCGAGACACTGCCAAATGCCGCAGAACTTTCTCGACACGGCACCCTCAATCCCTACACGGCAGTTGTCAGCCTGACAGAAACCGATGTTTTGGAGGAACAGGATGAGCAATGAGCTACTCCAGAGATTGGCTACCCGCGCCGGTCTAGCAGTCGATTGGGTTGATGCGAACGGACGACCACAAACCGTTAGCCCGCAAGTATTGTGCAAAGTGCTCGACGGCCTGGGCTACCCTGCCGACAGTGCAGAAGATATCGAAACCAGCCTGCAACGCTTGCTCGAAGCAGATAAGCAACACACCGCGCCGCCGCTGCTGACCGTCGATCACGGTCATACCCTTGACCTGTCCGCTTGGTTCGCGCCCAACACACCCTTTGAACTGGTGCTTGAGGACGGTGGCAGGTTCAACGGGATACTCACCGATACCGCACAGCTACCCGCACAGTCCGCAGTGGGTTACCAGCAGTTGATTATCGACAGCCAGCACGTGACCTTGGCCGTGGCCCCGAAAAGCTGCTACAGCATTGCCATGGCCACTGAAACAGCGACGCCACGCGTTTGGGGCCTGACCGTGCAGTTGTACGCATTGCGCCGCTTGGGCGACGGTGGCTTCGGCGATACCCAGGCACTGGAGGATTTTGTTCGCTCTGCCGGTGAGCGCGGCGCCGATGCCGTGGCCATCAGCCCGATGCATGCAATGTTTGCCAGCGACACTCATCGTTACAGCCCCTACTCCCCTTCCAGTCGGCTGTTCCTTAATGGCCTATACGCCTCGCCCGGCAGTGTTCTCGGGGAGCGCGATTTGCGCATGGCAATTGAGCGCACCGGGTTAGCTGAGGAGTTCGAGCGTCTTGAGGCGCTCCACCTCATTGATTGGCCCGCTGCAGCGGCCGCCAAGTGGACGTTGTTACATGCACTGTTTGAGGGATTTAGTAACGGCAGCCATCCACTCAACGAAGACTTCGCCAGCTTTTGTGATGCCGGCGGCGAAGCACTGGAAAATCATTGCCGCTTTGAAGCGCTGCAAGCGCAATGCAGTACCCGTGGAATGAGCCAGAATTGGCGCGAATGGCCAGAGGAATTCAAAAATCCTCAAGGCCCGGCCATTGCCGAATTCGCCTCGCAGCACCGGGAACAGATTCGCTTCCACGCGTTTGCCCAATGGCTGATCGCACGTGGGCTTGAGCGCGCGCAAGTGGCGGCACGCAGCAGCGGCATGCGCGTGGGTCTGATTGCAGACCTGGCCGTCGGTGCAGACGGTGCGGGCAGCCAGGCCTGGAGTCGGCAAGACGAGCTTCTGGCCTCGCTGACGGTGGGTGCACCGCCCGACATTCTCAACCGCTCCGGGCAAAGCTGGGGCATTTCCGCGTTCTCACCAAACGGCCTGAAACGCAATGGTTTCCGGGCATTCATCGAGATGCTAAGGGCCAACTTCGCCCACGCCGGTGGCTTGCGTATTGACCATATCATGGGCTTGCAACGCTTGTGGGTGGTGCCTGTCGGCTCGCCACCGCGTGAAGGCGCATACCTGAACTATCCACTGGACGACATGCTTCGCTTGCTCGCCCTGGAGTCCTGGCGCTACAAAGCCGTGGTGCTGGGTGAAGACCTCGGCACGGTGCCTGAAGGCATGCACGACAAGCTGTCCGCTCGGGCCATTCTCGGCATGCGCGTGTTGTTGTTCGAACAGGACAACGCCCATTTCAAACCCATTTTGAAATGGTCGGACGAAGCCTTGGCGACCACCAGCACCCATGACCTGCCAACCCTCACCGGTTGGTGGAATGAACTGGACATCGAGTGGAGCCGTGTGTTGGGTCTGATCGATGAGCAAGCCGAGCATCAGGCACGTGATAACCGCCAAAGGGAACGTGAGGGTTTGCGTCACGCCTTGAGTCAGGACCACGCGAACTTCCGCAACCAGCTTAGCGAGTGCGAGCAAGTTATCGACGCCAGCGTTCGCTACCTCGGCCATACCCGTGCACCGCTGGTGCTGCTGCCCATGGAAGATGCATTGGGCGTCGAACAACAAGCAAACCTGCCGGGCACCATAGACAGTCACCCCAACTGGCGTCGGCGTTTTCAGGGCGAAAGCGCCACTCTACTCGATGATGAAACTGCCGCTCGCCGTCTGGAACTGTTGTCACAATCACGCCTGCAAGCCGCGGAGCGTGACCAATGACCGAGCCCATCAAGCCACTACAACCGCTGCGCGCCACCCAACGCCTGCAATTTCATAAAGATTTTACCCTCGACGACGCGGTGCCATTGGTGCCCTATTTCGCGAGCATGGGCATCAGCCACGTTTACGCGTCACCGCTGCTCAAAGCCCGCGCAGGCTCTATGCACGGTTATGACGTGGTCGATCCGCGAGTCATCAATCCCGAGCTTGGTGGTGAACCCGCATTGCGCCGCTTGGTCAGCGCCTTGCGCGAACACGGCATGGGCTTGATCCTCGACATCGTCTCCAACCACATGGCGGTTGGCGGTTCCGATAACCCTTGGTGGCTGGATCTTCTGGAATGGGGTCGTAACAGCCCATATGCCGATTTCTTCGACATCCAATGGCACTCACCCGACCCGCTGCTGGAAGGTCAATTGCTGCTGCCCTTCCTTAGCAGCGATTACGGTACGGTGCTGCAAGCCGGCGAGATTCCATTGCGTTTCGACGCGCCGTTGGGCTCGTTTTACATTGAGCATTACCAGCACCGCTTCCCGATTAACCCAGGCACTTACGGCCCGTTGCTGGAAGCCGCGCAATCTGCCGAGCTCAGTGAACTGGCTCAGCGCTTTGCAGCGCTCGATCATTACCCCCAGGCCTACGAACGTGCCCGCCAAGCCCGCGCCGAACTGGCCGAGCTGGCACAGCAACCTGAAATCAAGCAGGCCATTGAGCGTGGGCTGAAGCACTTTGACTCCAGTGAGACTCAAGGCTTTGAGCGTTTGCACCAATTACTCGAACGTCAGCACTACCGTTTAGCCAGTTGGCGCACAGCGGGCGATGACATTAATTGGCGGCGCTTTTTCGACATCAACGAACTGGGCGGCCTGCGCGTCGAGCGACCGAATGTCTTCGAGGCGACCCACGGCAAAATCTTCGAAATGATCAGCGAGGGCCTTGTAGACGGGCTGCGCATCGATCATATCGATGGCCTCGCTGACCCGCGCGGCTACTGCCGTAAATTGCGGCGGCGGGTTGAAGGCCTGCTCTCAAGTCGCCCCGTTGCGGCGCAACTGAGCCATGTGCCGATCTTTGTCGAGAAAATCCTCGGCCCTGACGAACAACTGCCGCTGGACTGGGGCGTGGATGGCACCACCGGTTATGAGTTCATGAACCAGGTATCGTTGCTGCAGCATGACCCCAGCGGTGAAGCGCCCCTTGGCGAGTTATGGAGCCGGATCAGCGAGCGAACGGCCGACTTCAATCAAGAAGTGCTGGAGGCCCGCGACCTGGTGCTACATGGGACGTTGGCCGGTGATTTTGAAAGCGTTGCGCAAGCGCTGCTGCAGGTTGCCCGCAGCGATGTGATGAGCCGCGATCTGACCTTCGGCGCCATTCGCCGCGCGCTGTTGGCACTGGTGGTCAACTTCCCGATCTACCGCACCTATATCAGCGGGTGCGGCCGCTCAGCTGAAGACGAGCGGTTCTTCCAGCAAGCCCTGGAGGGTGCACGACTCAGCCTTGGCGAAGCCGATTGGCCGGTGCTGGATTACCTGCAACGGTGGCTCGGTGGTCAACCGTGGCGTGAGTTGCCATTGGGTCGGTTGCGCAAACTTCACCGCAATGCCTGCGTACGTTTTCAGCAACTGACCTCCCCAGTGGCCGCAAAATCGGTTGAGGACACGTCGTTCTACCGGTCAGCGGTGCTGCTGTCACGCAACGACGTTGGCTTCCATCCTCAGCATTTCAGTGCCCCGATCGACAGTTTTCATGACGCCTGTCAGCGCCGCGTCGAGTTTTTCCCGGACAATCTGTTGGCCACAGCGACCCATGATCATAAACGCGGGGAAGACAGCCGGACCCGGCTCGCCGTGTTAAGTGAGTGCGCCGGCTGGTACGCCGAACAAGTCGAACATTGGCGGCAGTTGTCGCTGCCGCTAAAAATTGCTGATATCAACATCAGTGCCGGTGACGAACTGATGCTCTATCAAGCATTGCTCGGCAGTTGGCCGCTGAAGATGGAAGGCGAAGCGGCCTTTGAAGCGTACGCTGAGCGCTTGGTTAAATGGCAAGAGAAGGCGCTGCGAGAGGCCAAATTGCAAAGCAGTTGGAGCGCGCCGAACGAACCCTATGAAAGCGCGTGTCGAGAGTTCCTCAACCGCCTGCTGTTAGCACCAGAGGGACTAGCCCTGCGTCAGTCAGTGGGCGCCACCGCTAACCGCATTGCCACCGCCGGAGCAGTCAACAGCTTGACTCAGACCCTGATGAGGATCACCGCGCCCGGCGTGCCGGATTTGTACCAAGGTACCGAATTTTGGGATTTTAGCCTGGTCGATCCAGACAATCGTCGACCCGTGGATTATCCCGCGCGTGTTGAAGCCTTGAGGCAATCGCTGAGCCCGCAAGTGTTAATTGAGAACTGGCACGACGGGCGTATCAAACAGGCGTTGATTCACCGAGTTTTGAATCTACGGTCAGAGCATGCTCATGTGTTCAGCCGCGGGCGTTATATTCCGTTGCAGGTACTCGGCGCACAGGCCGAGCACGTCGTCGCGTTCGCACGGGAGAGTAAGGGGCAGTATGTTGTTGTCATTGCACCGCGTTTAATCAATGAACTATTGGGCACCGCGCAAACTCCATTAATCAATGCAGATAGTTGGGGTGACACACGGGTGGTAGTACCGTTCGCCGAGACAGGTCATCGCTGGAAGGGACTTTTTTCCGAGGTGGCAGTCTCAACTGACAAAGAGGTACTGCTCAGCGCAGCCCTCGATCAATTTTCTGTAAACCTGATTATTCAAACTGTGTAACACCTGGGAGTGCCGAGATGAGTGCCGACGAAAAACGTGTTCGGGATTTTGCGTACCAAATCTGGGAGTCAGAAGGGCAACCTGAAGGACAGGAAGAACGTCATTGGGAAATGGCGCGCAAACTGGCTGAAGCGGAAGCCTTGGCGCCCGACAAGAAAGAGGTGCGCAAAACCGCTAAACCTAAGCTGCCTAAAGTCGACGGCGCAGGAGACGCGAAGCCTGTGGCTTCGAAAGCTGCGGCTAAACCTGCCGTAAAACCGGCGGCTAAACCTGCAGCCAAACCACCCGCTGCCAAAGCTGCTGCAAAGCCGGCCGCCAAAGCTGCGCCGACTCCAGTATCAGCCCCGGTGGCCGCACCGGTAACGCCTTCGGCGAAAAAAGCCCGCGCACCGCGTAAGCCATCAGCGACCTGACCTTCAGTCACCAGGAAGTGCACTACCGCAGGGGTCGGCCCACCCCGATTGTCACCTGCGGTAGGTCTAATTGAAGGAGTTATCCCACTCCGCGGCCTCTGCAGCCACGGTAACGATCCCGGCCGCTTTCCAAAAAGCTACAGACCACAGGGAATGTTTATGAGTACACAACAAACCACTGCAAAAGCTGCAAAAGAGTCCGACGACAAAGCTACCCAGGCCAAAGCAGAAGTAGAGCAAGTCACATCGAGGATCCGCGAAGGGCTGCCCTTCCCGCTCGGCGCAAATTGGGATGGCCTCGGCGTTAACTTTGCTCTGTTCTCGGCCAACGCCACTAAAGTTGAATTGTGCCTGTTTGACTCAACCGGCGAAGTGGAACTCGAACGCATCGAGCTGCCTGAATATACCGACGAAATTTTCCATGGTTACTTGCCTGACGCTCACCCTGGGCTGATCTATGGTTATCGGGTGTATGGCCCTTATGATCCGCAAAACGGCCATCGCTTTAACCACAACAAACTGCTGATCGACCCGTACGCAAAACAACTGGTCGGCGAGTTGAAGTGGTCTGAAGCGCTGTTCGGTTACACCATTGGTCACGAAGACGGCGACATGAGCTTCGATGAGCGCGACAGCGCGCCTTTCGTGCCAAAAAGCAAAGTCATCGACCCCGCTTATACGTGGGGCCGTGATCAACGCGTCAACGTGCCGTGGGACAAAACAATTATCTACGAGACCCATGTCCGCGGTTTCACCATGCGCCACCCAGCGGTCCCCGAAGAATTGCGCGGGACGTTTGCAGGCATGAGAAACGACGAGGTCATCGAGCATATCCGCTCGCTCGGCGTAACCTCCGTGGAATTGATGCCCATCCATGCGTTCGTCAACGACCAGCACCTGTTGCAAAAGGGCATGACCAACTATTGGGGCTATAACAGCATCGCCTTTTTTGCACCGGATCCGCGTTACCTCGCTCACGGCAAAATCGCCGAGTTCAAGGAGATGATTGCGCACCTGCATGATGCCGGATTGGAAGCGATCCTTGATGTGGTCTACAACCATACGGCTGAAGGCAACGAGCTGGGCCCTACCCTGTCAATGCGCGGTATCGACAACGCCTCCTACTACCGCCTGATGCCCGATGACAAACGCTTTTACATCAACGATTCCGGCACTGGCAACACATTGGATTTGAGTCACCCGTGCGTTCTGCAGATGGTCACCGACTCCCTGCGCTATTGGGCCACCGAGATGCATGTCGACGGTTTTCGCTTCGACTTGGCAACCATTCTCGGTCGTTACCATGACGGCTTCGATGAACGCCATAGCTTCCTCGTAGCTTGCCGCCAAGACCCAGTATTGCGCCAGGTAAAAATGATCGCCGAGCCGTGGGACTGCGGTCCCGGTGGCTATCAGGTGGGTGGGTTCCCACCGGGCTGGATGGAGTGGAACGACAAATTCCGCGACACCGTGCGCGCGTTCTGGAAAGGCGATGAAGGCCAGCTGTCCGACTTCGCCGCACGCATGACCGCCTCCGGGCAGATGTTTAATCAGCGCGGCCGCAGCACCTTCGCCTCGGTCAACTTCATCACCGCGCACGACGGCTTCACCCTGCATGACTTGGTGTCTTATAACGACAAGCACAACGAGGACAACGACGAAAACAACCAGGATGGCAGCAACAACAACCTGTCTTGGAACCACGGTGTTGAAGGTCCTACCGACGATCCGGAAATCAACGCACTTCGGTTACGCCAAATGCGTAACTTCTTTGCCACGTTATTGTTCGCTCAGGGCACGCCAATGATGGTTGCTGGCGACGAGTTCGCCCGCACTCAGCACGGCAATAACAACGCGTATTGCCAGGCCAGTGAGATCGGCTGGGTCAGCTGGGACTGGGACGAAGATGGCAAATCGTTGCTGAAATTTGTTCGGCGTCTGATCAAGTTGCGTCAAAGCTATCCTATTCTGCGCCGCGGGCGGTTTCTGGTTGGCGACTACAACGAAGAAATCGGCGTCAAGGACGTTACCTGGCTCGCACCAGACGGCAACGAGATGACCAACGAGCAATGGGAAGACGGCAATGGTCGTTGCCTTGGCATGCTCATGGACGGCCGCGCGCAAGTCACCGGCATCCGCCGCGCCGGCGCGGATGCGACGTTGATGTTGGTGGTTAACTCCCACCATGAAGTGGTCAATTTCAAGCTGCCAGAAGTGCCTGAGGGTTTCTACTGGACGTGTTTGGTCGATACCAACCAACCGGAAATTCGCGGCAAAGAGCACCTGCCGTTCGGGACTGAGTACGCGGTGACAGCTCGCTCGCTGCTGTTGTTTGAACTGCACCACGAAGAGCAAGCATGACGCAGGCGCTTAGTGAGTTTCTCAGCTGGCGCAAGCACGGTTACGCCGATGCCAAAGCGCTGGGTGATTGCTTGCGGGCGCTGGTGAACGAAGGCCTCGATCAACTGCCATTGCCCGCCAGAGGCCAGACGCTTGAGCGCTGGAGGGGGCTGGCCTGCGTTGCGGGTCACGATCTGGGATTGTGCAAGCTGTACGAAGGCCATACCGATGCTCTGGCGGTGATGGCCGAGCTTGAGGCGCGCCACGTCCCCCCAGGCAGCACGTGGGGGATGTGGGCAGCCGAACCGCCGCAAGCGCGGCTCTCAATGACCGACAGCACCCCTGCCGATCATTGGTACGGGAACCTTGATGTCCGGCTTGATGGGCGCAAGGCCTGGTGTTCCGGCGCAGCAGTATTGAGTCACGCATTGATAACGGCTTGGGATGACCAGAATCAGCAACAGCTGGTGGCCGTTGAGCTGAATCAACCGGGTATCAAAGTGACCGCCGATGGCTGGCGTGCCGTGGGCATGGGCGCGACCGGCAGTGTTGAGGTCCAGTTTGACCAGGCCCAAGGCTATCGGATCGGGACGCCAGGGCAGTACCTGTCACGGGCCGGCTTCTGGCACGGTGGCATCGGTATCGCCGCCTGTTGGTATGGCGCAGCCAGTGCACTGGCGCACACCCTGCTGTTGCACGGGCACAAACACGCGGAGCCGCATTCGCTTGCCCACCTCGGTGCTGTGGATACAGCGCTGCATAGCGCTGCCAGTGTGTTACGCAGCAGTGCGCAATGCCTTGACGATAAACCGACTGCGGATGCTGAACGGCTGGCGCGGCGCAGCCGAGCGGTGATCGAAGCGGCTGCCGCAGACATTATTCTGCACGTTGGCAGAGCGGTGGGTGCCGGGCCCTATTGCAAGGACGCGCACTTCTCCCGATTGATCGCCGACTTGCCGGTATTTTTGCGACAAAGTCATGCCGAGCGCGACCTTGCTGCGCTAGGGTTATTAGTAAGCCGTTCTTTAACCGATGACTCCCCGAACAATGAGCCATCCGTTGGCCGTCAGCCGACAAGGATGTGGGTCCTATGAGCGAAAATTTGATTGTAGGTGAAGGCACCTCGCTGGAGGCGTGGAACCAATCCAGAAGTTTGGCGCAACTCCCGGTTATTAGCGCCGAAATACTGGTCCCGGTTGGCTCGCGTGCGGTCATTATCGCGCCCCACCCCGATGATGAATTGCTGGGCTTTGGCGGTTTGATGCGGCAGTTATTGCAGCTGGGCCGAGCCATGCAACTGATTTCAGTAACCGATGGCGGTGCCAGTCACCCCGGCTCGAGTGCTTGGCCTACGGAACGTCTGGCGGTTGTGCGCCCCTTGGAATCTGCCCAAGCGCTACGGCGCTTAGACCTGCCTTTGGACCGCATGGAATGGCTGCGTGGCGGCTTCAGCGACAGCGCGGTCGCCAGCCAGGAGCAGGCGCTGAGCCGGTTCATCGAACACAACCTGCGCCCAACCGATGTGGTGTTTGTAACGTGGGAGCTTGATGGTCACAGTGACCATGAAGCCACCGGGCGCGCTGCCCTGCTCGCGGCACAAAACGTTGGCGCGCAGTGTTATCAGGTTCCCATATGGGCGTGGCATTGGGCACAGCCAGAGGATGAATTGATCCCATGGAAACGGGCTCGCAAGATCCTGCTGGACCCAACCACCGTCGCGCGCAAACGCCATGCAGCCGACGCGTTTGACAGTCAGTTACAGGGCGATCCGGAAATCGGCCTTTCCCCCGTACTGACAGCCGTCGTGCTTGAACGCCTGCTACAACCCTTTGAAGTGGTGTTCCTGTGAGCGTCGCCAACAGTTACTTCGAGCAACTGTTTGAGGGCAGCGATGACCCGTGGGCGTTTAAACAACGATGGTACGAGCAACGAAAACGCGCCCTGACCCTGGCCGCCTTGCCTCGCAGAAGTTACGCCGCCATCTTCGAACCCGGCTGTGCCAACGGTGAACTCAGCGCAGCATTGGCAACTCGCTGCGAGCGCTTTCTCTGCTGTGACACGTCCTCGACTGCCGCCGGCCTGGCCAGACAGCGATTGAAGGAGTTTGAGCACGCTCAGGTGATTGAGGCGCGGTTGCCGGCAGAGTGGCCCGAAGGCACCTTTGATTTAATCGTCTTCAGTGAGCTGGGGTACTACCTCGACCCGCTTGACCTGGACCAATGGATTGATCGCGCCCTCGCCTCTCTGGCACCCGATGGACAACTGCTGGCCTGTCACTGGCGCCAGCCAATCGAAGGCTGCCCGCAAACTGCCGATCAGGTTCATCAGCGATTACAAACGCGCCTGCGGATGCCTCGTCTTTTTGCCCATCGGGAAGAGGACTTCCTGCTGGATTTGTGGAGCCGCGACCCAATGTCGGTTGCCGAGAAGGAAGGTTTGCGATGATCGGAATCCTGATCCCTGTACACAACGAAGAGCAGTTACTGGGGCGGTGTTTGCAGACGGTGCTGGTCGCCAGTCAACACACCGCGTTGAAGGGCGAAGCAGTGTCGGTGCTGGCCGTTTTGGACAGCTGCACCGACGGCTCAGCGGTGATTGCAGAGCATCTCGGGGTATCTACCCTTGAACTGACGGTGCGCAACGTTGGGTTAGCCCGAGCGGCCGGC
>NZ_JAMFRV010000407.1 GCF_026224925.1 Pseudomonas sp.
CCCATATCCGTCACGCGCTCAAGCTACAACGCCGCTCTGAGTCCATCAGCCTTGGCGAACGCCTGCTGAACAAAGTGCTCAACGGTTTCGACAGCACACTGGAGAAAATCCCCGAAGAGCGTGTGCAGTTGATTCTTGCTGAATACCGAGTGGAGGTTATTGAAGACCTGCTCGAAGACATTGGCCTGGGTAATCGCATGGCTTACGTGGTTGCCCGCCGCTTGCTCACCAGCGACGCCGAGCAATTGCCGAGCTCCGAAGGTCCGCTGGCGATTCGCGGTACCGAAGGCCTGGTTCTGAGTTACGCCAAATGCTGCACGCCTATCCCAGGCGACCCGATTGTTGGCCATTTGTCTGCGGGCAAAGGCATGGTGGTGCACCTGGATAACTGCCGCAACATCAGCGAACTCCGCCATAACCCGGAAAAATGCATCCAACTGTCCTGGGCCAAGGACGTCACCGGCGAATTTAACGTCGAATTGCGCGTCGAACTGGAACATCAGCGCGGCCTGATCGCGTTGCTTGCCAGTAGCGTTAACGCCGCCGACGGCAATATCGAAAAAATCAGCATGGACGAACGCGATGGTCGCATCAGCGTGGTCCAATTGGTGGTCAGTGTGCACGACCGTGTGCACCTGGCCCGCGTGATCAGAAAACTGCGCACTCTGACCGGGGTCATTCGCATCACCCGCATGCGCGCGTAGCCCACCATTTCTCAGGAGTTACTCATGACCAAGACCGTTATCACCAGCGATAAAGCACCTGCAGCCATCGGCACGTATTCTCAGGCGATTAAAGCTGGCAACACCGTCTACATGTCGGGGCAGATCCCTCTGGACCCGAAAACCATGGAGTTGGTTGAGGGTTTCGAAGCTCAGACCGTTCAGGTCTTCGAAAACCTAAAATCCGTTGCTGAAGCAGCCGGCGGTTCATTCAAAGACATCGTTAAATTGAATATCTTCCTGACTGACCTGAGCCACTTCGCCAAGGTCAACGAGATAATGGGCAAATACTTCGACCAACCCTATCCGGCCCGCGCCGCGATTGGTGTTGCTGCGCTGCCAAAAGGCGCGCAGGTCGAAATGGACGCTATTCTCGTCATCGAGTAAATCTCTTGGGCGAAGCGCTGTGCGTTTCGCCCTCCCCCCGCAAAGGAAGGATCGCCATGCGCTTTGCGCTTGCTCTCTCGCTGCTCGCCGCACTGCTGAGCGGTTGCGCCAGCAACTCTAACCGCAACCCGGACGGTATCTGGATCAATCAAGTCGCCATTGATGCCGCCGTAAAAGGCGGAAATTTACGCCAGGCGCTGCTCGCCAACGGACCTAACCTGGAATGGCGTGTCGACTCGAAGACCGGCCAAGCCTCGTTCTCTAATGGCTTTGAGCAGAGCGAAGGCAAAATCACCAGTGCTGCCGACGGCAAATTCCACATCGACTTCTACGGCAACTTCTTTGAAGACCTGACGATCAAGGGCGACGACCTGATTCAAGCCGCCAGCGAATCAGGTCCAGAACAACGCTTCCAACAGCCGAAAGACCCTTCGCCTGCCGATGCACCACCCGGCAGCAGCTTCGAAAAAGCCCTGTATGGCGCCTATATGGGCGGCAAATGGAAAATTGTTGATGGCGTAGGCGCCGGCAGCATTGTTCAATTCCATCCCGACGGCAGCATCGACGGCTTGCCTGGAAATGATCGGTACGCGCTGTGCCTAGCCGGCGATTGTGCGGCCATGAGCGGTGAAAACGACAGCCTTTGGCTTGAGAAAAACAAGCAAGGCAATGCTTGGATCTTCTACCGCAAAGGTGACCAGCTGGAAATATTGCAAGCGGTCAATCAAGCTCAGTCCGATGAAATGCCCGACCTGCATCCCGGTGCACGTCAATGGTTGCTGCAGCGCGATTAAGACTTAACCTGAATCCTCAGGGTTAATCAAAACCCTGTGGGACCGAATTTATTCGGGAAGCGGACAGCGCGGTGTATCAGGTATATCGCGCTGTTGTTTTCCCGAATAAATTCGTTCCACGGTGGATTACAGCCTATTCCCGCTTTCTAGAATCGCTGCATACCCTTCTCGATAACTCGCATAACGCGGCACCCAGCCTAATGCTCGGGCCCTGGCGTTGCTGCATTGCTTACTGCCCGCACGGCGCACGCTGGCGTCGGCAGACCACTCGGTGACGCCGAGGTACTCCCGCAACCACGCTACAACGTCAGCCAAGGGGGCCGGCGCATCGTCGACGCCTATGTAGCAATCGTCCAACACCGCTCCGCGAGCATC
>NZ_JAMFRV010000408.1 GCF_026224925.1 Pseudomonas sp.
ACCGGTGCTTCACCACTGTTGGGGTGCTTGAAGCGTTCCAGCAGCGCTTGGGCCGTTTGAAAGCCGATACGCGAACCGTCAACGCTGACAGTCGACAGCGCCGGGTAAACTTGCGCCGCGCTGCTCAAATCGCCGAAACCCATCACCGCCAGGTCTTGCGGTACGCGCAAACCGCGGCTGGCAGCTTCCGCCAATACACCTTGGGCGATGGTGTCGGAACTGCAGACCACAATCTCGGGCGGCGTTTCCTGCTCCAGTAAACGACGAAGCCCTTCGCGACCGATTTCCAGGGTGGCGGGGGGCGCCAGCACTTCGACGGGAACTTCGTCCACGCCGTGTCGCGTCAACTCAGCAATCAAGCTATTGCATCGCCTGAGGCCGCGGGGGTCGCTGATGGTGATCACCGAAAATCGACGGTAGCCCTTGTCCAGCAAGTGCCGGGCGGTACTTTCACCTACTTGTTCGTGGGAAAACCCCACCAGCATATCAATCGGCGCTTCGCTGAGGTCCCATGCTTCCACCACGGGAATGCCGGCCTGAGCCAGACGCAAACGGCTGGCTTCAGTGTGCAAGGTTCCGGTCAAGACAATGCCATCCGGACGTCGGCCGAGTACTGCTTCCAGCAGTGCTTCTTCCTGCTCAGCGGAATAACCGGTCAAGCCCAGTAATGTTTGATAGCCGGCTTCGGTCAAACGATCCATCAGCGCCTGAACCGTGTCGGCAAAAATCGAGTTGGCGATGGTCGGCAAAAAAATCGCCACCAGCCGACTTTTGTTGCTCGCCAAACCGCCCGCCAGCATGTTCGACACGTACCCAGTGGCGCGGACTGCTTCGCGCACTTTTTCCCGAGTCAGTTCGCTCACCAGTTCCGGGCGGTGCAGGGCGCGGGACACGGTCATCGGCGAGACGCCCGCGACCTTAGCCACATCGATCAAGGTCAGGTTCGAAGATTTTTGCAGTAATGAAGCAACAGCGGTCGCCGTGGCGCCGTCCGATTTTTTCGGCATTAGTGGTTCCGAACTGACTCGCTAATTGAAGTGCTCGGCACGGGTGACTCCCTGCCATAGGGGCTGGGGCCTGCTTCGGTCGGCGTTTGCGCCACACGATACCGCTTCTTCGGCGATAAATGTATAGCCATAACCCTCGCAACCTCAGTGCTTTACGTCGCTTACGCGGCATGGACAGCACGCGCGTCTGGCAGATGAATCCATATTGGTGCGCACTTCTTGGTATCGTGCGTCACAATTTGTCATGATTGCCCATTTTTAAACGAGAAGCTGTAGCAATGCCTGATCCAATTCCCTTAAAAGACCATGAGAAAGAAAGACAGCTGGTCAATAAACGATTGGCAGCCTGTGGTCTGTTAGTCGTGATTCTGAGCTGCATTCTGGTCGGCAGAATGTATTTCCTGCAGGTCACCGAATTCGCCTATCACTCGACCATCTCCGAAAACAACCGGGTTCACGTGCTGCCGATCACCCCAGAGCGGGGCATGATCTACGACCGTAACGGTGTCGTGCTGGCGGATAATAGGCCCAGTTTTAACTTGATCATGACCCGAGAGCGTTCCGGGGATTGGAGTGAGGTGCTGGATTCCCTCATCAGCATTCTTAACCTGCCGGAAGAAGACCGCATCCTTTTCGACAAAGACCTTAAGCAGGCGCGCCACCATTTTGACCCCGTGACGCTGTTGTATGAGTTGACTGAAGAACAAATTGCGCTGATTGCCGTGAATCAGTTTCGCTTGCCCGGTATTGACGTGGAACCGCAGTTCGTTCGCCATTATCCTTATGGCGCGCATTTCGCCCACTCGATTGGTTATGTGGGCCGGATCAACGAAAAAGAATCCAAGCAATTGGATCAGGTTGAATACCGAGGCACTCAATCCATCGGCAAAACCGGTATCGAGAAGTTCTACGAATCCGAATTGCACGGGCGAGTGGGCTATGAAGAAGTTGAAACCAACGCCCAAGGCCGTGTGCTGCGAGTGCTCAAACATACCGATCCGATTCCCGGCAAAAACATTGTCTTGAGTCTGGACGTGCATCTGCAAGAAGCCGCTGAAGATGCATTGGGCGACCGCCGTGGATCGGTGGTGGCGCTGGACCCGGAAACCGGGGAAGTCTTGGCCATGGTCAGCAAGCCGAGTTTTGACCCCAATCTGTTCGTCACCGGCATCAGTTTCAAAGAATACGCGGCACTTCGGGATTCAGTCGACCGACCGTTGTTCAACCGCGTGCTGCGTGGTTTATACGCCCCGGGATCGACGATCAAGCCAGAGGTGGCGATTGCCGGCCTGGACAGTGGGGTTGTTACGCCGCAAGCGCGGGTATTTGATCCAGGTTATTTCCAGTTGCCGGATTACGACCACAAATACCGTAACTGGAACCACAGTGGAGATGGTTGGGTGGACATGGACGCAGCGATCATGCGCTCCAACGACACCTACTTTTACACCTTGGCGCACAAGCTCGGCATCGACCGCATGCACGACTACATGACCATGTTTGGCTTGGGGCAGAAGGTCTCGCTGGACATGTTCGAGGAGGCGCCGGGCTTGATGCCGTCTCGTGAATGGAAGCGGGCGACTCGACGACAGGTCTGGTTCCCGGGCGAGACGGTGATTTTGGGCATTGGCCAAGGTTATATGCAGGTCACGCCGTTGCAACTGGCGCAAGCCACTGCACTGATCGCGAACAAGGGCGTGTGGAATCGACCGCACTTGGCGAAAACCATAGACGGTGTCGCGCCGGTGGATGAGCACCCAATGCCGAATATTGTGCTGCGAAATAATGCGGACTGGGAGCAGGTCAACCACGGCATGCAAATGGTAATGCATGATCCGCGTGGTATTGCCCGTGCGGCGGCGGTTGGTGCGCAATACCGGATTGCCGGTAAAAGTGGTACGGCGCAGGTGGTCGCGATCAAGCAGGGCGAACGTTACAACCGCTTGAAGACCTTGGAGCGTAACCGTGATAACGCGTTGTTCGTGGGCTTTGCTCCGGCGGGCAAACCGAAAATCGCAGTGTCGGTGATGATTGAGAACGGCGAGGCAGGTGGTCGGGTGGCGGGGCCAGTGGTGCGCCAGATTCTGGACGCCTGGTTGCTGGATAAAGACGGCAAACTGAAGCCGCAGTATGCGATTCCCATGGCTAAGGCGCCGGGTGAACCGCACGTTTGATTCCGGTTATTGAATGCGGTGTATCTGATGCACCGCATCAACTTCTTCGCGAACAAGTTCGCTCCCACAGAATGCATGAACACCGAGAAGTTGTGCCGGTCACATCTGTGGATTGTCTCAAACATAGAATCTCCTACAGGTTTTGTGTTTGCTGCGCGACGGGCGGAATATCCAATAGGCATTGGGTCTGTATGGCTATTAGCCGCCGATTGTCGGGATGCGGACGTGTTTTAACAGTCGTGCTTCCTTTTAGTTATATAAGTCCGTACAACGCTGCATCGCAATCCCCTGTCCGCATAGTTTGCGCACTGGCCATTGCTATATTTTCAGGCTGGATAACGCTCGTATGATTAAAAGTTTGGGTTTCAGCAAGAAGATCCTGTTGGCCGCCACGGTAATCATCGTGGTCGCGTTTTCCTGCTTTATCGTTGTGAACGACTATCGACAACGTGAAACGCTGAAGGCCAATGTGTTTTCGGAACTGAAACAGCTGGGCACGCTCACCACGCAAAACATCCAGACCTGGTTAGAAAGTCGTACCCAGCTGCTGCACTCCATGGCGCAACAGGTTGCGGTTGATGGCACTGCCATTCCAGCGCTCCAGCACGCTATTGGTTTGCCTGTGTACGCGGAAAACTTTCAACTGAGTTATTTCGGTTCAAGTGACGGTGTGATGTTTTCGGTTCCAGCGGGCAACCGAGCGAGTGACTACGACCCGCGCCAACGCGGTTGGTACAAGGCTGCCGTCAGCGCCCAGACCATGGTGGTGACCGAACCGTATATTGCTGCGTCGTCTGGCAAGTTGGTGGTCACGTTGGCCACACCGGTCAAGCATGACAATCAGTTCGTCGGTGTGGCAGGCGCAGATATCGCCCTCGACAGCATCAGCAACACCATCAACTCGCTGAACTTTGGCGGTCACGGTTATGCCTTCATCGTCAGCGGCGATGGCAAGATCCTGATTCACCCGAACAGCAAACTGGTACTGAAAAGCCTCAGTGAGGCGTACCCGGTGGACACGCCGAAAGTCGCGCCAGGCGTGTATGAAGTGAGTGCTCAAGGCAAAAGCGAGTTTATCTCCTTTACCCACGTTGACGGCTTGTCCTCGGCGAACTGGTACGTGGCGTTAGTACTCGATCAAGACGCCGCGTACTCGATGCTCAGTGAATTCCGCACCTCGGCACTGACCGCGATGATCATCATTGTGGTCGTCGTTGTGCTGCTGTTGGGTCTCTTGATTCGCGTGCTGATGCAACCGCTGCACCAGATGGGCCGCGCCATGCGCGACATCGCAGACGGTGAGGGCGATCTGACCAAGCGCCTGGCCATTGAGTCGCAAGATGAGTTCGGCGCCTTGGCGCAGTCCTTCAACCACTTCGTCGAGCGTATTCACGGGTCCATCCGAGAAGTGGCGGGCACTGCAAGCCATCTTAGCGAAGTAGCTGCGCGGGTGGTCTGTGCGTCGAACTCATCGATGGTCAACTCCGACGAGCAGGCCAACCGCACCAGCAGCGTCGCAGCTGCTATCAATGAATTGGGCGCTGCCGCACAAGAAATTGCGCAAAACGCGGCGTTGGCTTCGCAGCATTCCAGCGACGCCAGCCAACTCGCGGGTGATGGTCAAAAGGTCGTGCAGCAAACCATTCAGGCGATGAGTTTGCTGTCGGTGAACATCAGTGAATCCTGCACCAACATCGAAAGCCTGAACGGCAAAACGGTGAACATTGGGCAGATTCTTGAGGTGATCACCAGCATCTCCCAGCAGACCAATTTGTTGGCACTGAACGCAGCCATCGAGGCCGCAAGGGCAGGGGAGGCGGGCCGCGGGTTCGCCGTGGTAGCTGATGAAGTACGCAACCTGGCGCACCGCACTCAGGACTCCGCTCAGCAAGTGCAGACGATGATTGAAGAGCTGCAAGTCGGCGCCCGCCAAGCGGTAGCGACCATGACCGAAAGCCAACGCCAGAGCGAAACCAGCGTGACCATCGCCAACCAGGCCGGTGACCGCTTGAACAGCGTGACGGGCCGCATTAGCGAAATCGACGGCATGAATCAGTCAGTTGCCACGGCGACGGAAGAACAGACCGCTGTGGTTGAGTCGATCAACGTTGATATCACCCAGATCAACACCCTGAATCAGGCAGGGGTCGATAACTTGAAATCGACGCTGGAAGCCTGTGCCGATCTGGAGCAGCAAGCGACCAAGTTGCAGCATTTGGTGGGGACGTTTCGGATCTGAAAAAGCCTACAGGGCACGGTTTAAAACGCGTCGCCCGCTTCCCGAATGAATTCGGTCCCACAGGAAATATGCAATTCCCCTGTGGGACCGAATTCATTCGGGAAAGCTATTTCAGCCCGGCGGCCATCCTTAGTGCCGGATACAGCGCGGCATTAAACATTTCTCCGTGGGCCAACCCTTCAAATTCTTGGTAGTTCGCGGTTACGCCGGGCAGTTTTTTCAGGTGCTCGGCCACCTGCCAATTGGCATCGTCTGGAACAGTTGCCATGGCTTTTCTCCGTTCCAGCGAGCCGCCATCAAATGACTTAATCGGCGGGCGACCTTCTTTCGAACCGCGCATGATCATCACCCGTCGTTTCGAGCCCTCGGCAATACCCGTAAACCCCATTCCTTTGGCAAACGTTTCCGGCTGATACCACAGCGATGGACTGGCCGCGAAGTACGTTTGAAACGCCTGGGAATTCTCAAACAATGCATACAACACAAACAACCCGCCAAATGAATGGCCCCACAGCATCTGCTGGGTTCGGTCAATAGGCTGCTGTCGTTCCACCAATGGTTTGATCTGCGTAATCAAACTTTTCAAAAAGTCCGCAGAGCTGGCGCTTGTGTAATCCCGAGTGCGCAGGTCCATGTCGTAGCGCGCATCGATGTCGTAACCGACCATCACCAGCACGGGCGGATTACCAGCGTCCAGCTCACCGAGCCAATCGTCACGCAGTTCGGCCATGACGTTATTGCCGTCCAGTAAATACACCACCGGGTAGCCAGCTGCAGGTGGCGCGCGGCGGGGGATGGCGAGGTCGAGGCGATAACGGCGTTTGCCGTCTGGCGAGTCCACGTGTAAACGCTCGAAGCGGTAATGGCTTGAGCCACGATCAGCCAAGGTCGGTTCAGAAGCCGACTGCGGAGGTTTTTGCGGGGTGGAAGTGGCGTGTGCGACCAATGGAAGAATACTCAATAATAAAATCAGCAGGGTTTTATAGCGCTGCGCGGTGTTCATTCGCGGACTCTCCCTCTCTTCAAGAACCCCTTAAACCGGGCCCTTCAGCACCATACACCACGCTATGGGCTACGGTCTGCAAACAGCTCCAACCTCAAACCGTCAACCAACCGTTACCGTATTGTCATCCGTAGTTCATGGGTCTGAAACATCGCCTCTCTAATGTCTGACGCACTTCAACGCAGCCGCGCAAAGGCTGTTCAACCAGACAGAGAGACGCCCATGAACGCAGCTATCCATGTCGACCGTCTGAACAAGACGTTTGCTCGAAAAACCGCGTTGATCGACCTTGCGTTGTCTATACAACCCGGTGAGATGGTCGCGCTGATTGGCGCGTCTGGCTCCGGCAAGTCCACGCTGCTGCGGCACATGGCGGGCCTCGCCCGTTGCGACAAAGCCAACGGTGGCAGCGTTCAGGTGCTAGGTCGTGAAGTGCAGTCCTGCGGGCGCCTGAACGGTAATGTCCGTCAGTTGCGCTCTGATATCGGCTACATCTTCCAGCAGTTCAACTTGGTTAATCGCCTCAGCGTGTTGGACAACGTGCTGCTCGGTTGCCTGGGTCGCATGCCCAGCTGGCGTGGCAATTTGAGTTTGTTCAATGCCGAAGAAAAGCAGCGTGCAATGGAGTCCCTGGACCGCGTTGGCTTGGCTGATCTTGCGGCACAACGCGCTTCTACCTTGTCCGGTGGGCAACAACAACGAGTAGCCATTGCCCGTGCTTTGACCCAGCGCGCCGAGGTCATCCTGGCCGACGAACCGATTGCCTCACTGGACCCCGAGTCCGCACGCAAAGTCATGGAAATCCTCGCCGACATCAACCGTCGCGACGGAAAAACTGTTGTGGTCACCCTGCATCAAGTGGATTACGCCGTGCGTTATTGCCAGCGTGCGGTCGCCCTCAAAGGTGGACGCATTCATTTCGATGGCGCCGCCACAGCCCTCAGTACCGAGTTTCTCAATGACCTGTATGGAGCAGACCTGGACACCAGTCTGCTGTTCTCCGACAAGGCGCGCAGTGCCGACAAACCGATAAAGCTGGCCCTCGCGGCAGCCCGATAACGGCCTTTAAAGCGTTGCTGCTGCAAACCCCGAACCTCCTATTTCTCTCTCAGGAACTTGCCCATGTTGAATCGTATCGGTCGCGTTTTCGCGTCTGCCGCTTTGTTGGCCACCTTCTGTTTGGGCACCGCTCACGCCGAAGAGAAGGTCATCAACTTCGGCCTTATGTCCACCGAGTCATCGACCAACCTCAAGAGCGTTTGGCAACCGTTTCTCGACGACATGTCGAAAAAAACCGGTCTGAAAGTCAACGCTACGTTTGCTTCTGACTACGCCGGTTTGATTCAAGGCATGCGCTTCAACAAAGTCGATATCGCCTGGTTGGGCAACAAGGGTGCGATGGAGGCCGTAGACCGTTCCAACGGTGAAATCTTCGCCCAGACCGCCGCTGCCAATGGCGCGGCCGGTTACTGGAGCCTGTTGATAGTGCGCAAAGACAGCCCGATCAATTCCGTTGAAGACATGCTGAAAAACGCCAAGAACCTGACCTTCGGTAACGGCGATCCAAACTCCACATCGGGCTATCTGGTCCCTGGCTATTACGTGTTTGCCAAGAACCATGTGGATGCCGCTACTGCGTTCAAGCGCACGCTGAATTCGAGCCATGAGGTTAACGCCCTGAGCGTGGCCAAAGGTCAGCTGGATGTCGCGACCTTCAACACCGAAAGCTGGGACCGCCTGGAAGTGACCCAGCCCGACAAGGCTGCACTGCTCAAAGTGATCTGGAAGTCGCCATTGATTCCGGCCGACCCAATGGTCTGGAACAAGAGCCTGTCTGACACCGACAAAGCCAAGATTCGTGAATTCTTCGCCACCTACGGCGACACCGATCATGAGAAGGCCGTGCTCAAGGACATGCAATTGGGCAAGTTTCTGAAGTCTTCCGATGATCAATTATTGCCGATTCGCCAGCTTGAGTTGTTCAAGCAACGCAACGAAGTCGCCAGCAGCAGCACGCTGAATGACAAAGAAAAAGCTGAGCGCTTGAAAGCCCTCGATGACGGTTTGGCCAAGCTGCAACAGCGCATCACTGAGCTTGAGAAGAAGAGCACCGCCAGCGCCGGCTAACGCCCAATGGCCTGACGCCAAGGACGGCGTCTGCGAAGGGCTGCCTTTGAATGTTTGATGTTGCGAGAGCTTTTTTATGACAACCCACGCTGCATACGTCGAAGCCGTCGGCAAGCGCACTTGGCCACGCTACATCGGCTGGGGCCTGGTCCTTGCCTTGTTGGTCTGGTCTTGGCACGGCGCCGAAATGAACCCGCTGGCGCTGTACCGCGACTCGGGGAACATGGCGACTTTTGCTGCCGACTTCTTCCCGCCTGATTTTCACGAGTGGCGTTCGTACCTGAAGGAAATGCTAGTCACCGTACAAATTGCCGTCTGGGGCACGGTGCTGGCGATTATCTGTTCGGTGCCGCTGGGCATTCTGTGCGCCGAGAACATAACCCCGTGGTGGGTGCATCAACCGGTTCGCCGGGTCATGGACGCGTTCCGTTCGATCAACGAAATGGTGTTCGCCATGTTGTTCGTGGTGGCGGTGGGGCTGGGTCCTTTCGCCGGGGTATTGGCGTTATGGATTGGCACCACCGGTGTGCTGGCCAAACTGTTCGCTGAAGCGGTTGAAGCGATTGATCCCGGTCCGGTGGAAGGCGTGCGAGCCACCGGGGCCAGCGCGTTGCAGGAAGTGATTTACGGGGTCATCCCACAAGTCTTGCCGCTGTGGATTTCCTACGCGCTGTATCGCTTCGAGTCCAACGTACGCTCGGCGACGGTGGTGGGCATGGTCGGCGCTGGCGGCATTGGCGTAATCCTTTGGGAGAACATTCGCTCGTTTCAGTTCACCCAAACCTGCGCCGTTTTGCTGATCATTATTTTCGTGGTGAGCGTGATCGACCTTCTGTCGCAGCGCCTGCGCAAACAGTTCATCTAAGGGAGCGGTGCCTCACGGCGCTTTTTTTAACCATGCACTTGTCTAGACAAATTGAACCGGTTTACCGCGAGCTGGCAGACACCTTGCGGGGGGAACTCAGCGATTACCAGCCGGGGGATTACCTGCCCGCCGAGATCCGCTTGGCAGCGCGTTTTGCCGTCAACCGCCACACCGTTCGCCGGGCCATCGATGAGCTGGTCGCGGAGGGCAGCGTGCTGCGTCAACAGGGTAAAGGTACGCAAGTGCTGGAGCGCCGATTGATCTATCCGGTGGCCGCGCAGAGTGCTTACAGCCAATCGGTTTCGGCCATGGGGCATGGCGTTGAAGCGCGGCTGTTGTTGCGCCGCGCCTGCCTTGCAAACCTTGACGAGTCCAAGCATCTGGGCCTGGCCGATCAGGCTCCGCTGATTGAGTTGCAAACCCTGCGCATGGTCGACAACCAGCCCGTGAGTCTCATTCGTCATCGTTATTGCGCCAGCCGAACCGAGATGCTGGCAGCTTATACCGGTGGCTCATTGCGGCAGTTTTTCGCGGAACACGATTTGCCGTTGACCCGCACCTTCAGCCTGATCGGCGCACGCCTGCCGAGCCGTGAAGAAGCCGGCCTGCTGATGATGCCACGGCATTTGCCGGTACTCAGCGTCCTTACCCTTTCCCGTGACAGTTCCGGTCAGCCGGTGGAGCTTGCCCAGTCCACCAGCCGTTCGGACCGCTTTCAGTACCAGGTCCTGACCTGATCAAACGTCTTAATGAAGAGCCTGATGGAGAAGTCGAACATGAACCCCGCTCCTGTAGCCACGATCACTGCCCGCCAACAGTGGATCAGTGTGTTGGCCCACGCCCGAATGACCGAGTTGAGCAGCCATGAAGCCGCCTTGCGCGACACCGAATACCAACTGATTCGTGCCCCGGAAATCGGCATGACCTTGGTCCGAGGCCGCATGGGCGGCACAGGCGCGGCGTTTAACGTCGGTGAAATGAGCGTCACCCGTTGCGTAGTGCGCTTGGCTGACGGGCGCACTGGTTTTAGCTACCTCGCCGGCCGCGACAAGTTACACGCCGAGCTGGCCGCGTTGGCCGATGCGCATTTGCAAGGTTCGCAACAGTCGCGCTGGTTAACCGAATTGATCGAACCCCTGGCCCGTGCGCATGCCGCGCGCCGTGCCGTCAAACAAGCCGAAACCGCAGCCACCAAGGTGGAGTTTTTTACCTTGGTTCGAGGAGAAGACTGATGAGTGCAACCCTATTGCAACCGGCATTCGCCGACTCGGTGCTGGATTCCGTGCGCAGCTTTCGCGCAGCGTTAAAAGCCCTTGCCGGCCCTGGTGTTGTTCAGCCATTGGAGGCGCCGCCGCTGGAAGGTTTGGCTCCGGCCACCTATGCGTTGTGCCTGGCGCTGCTGGATGTCGACACCCCGTTGTGGCTGGCGCCAGCTTTCGACACGCCGACCATTCGCGCCAACCTGACGTTTCACTGCGGTTGTCCGATTGTCGGTTCCCGAGAACAGGCGCGTTTTGCCTTGCTCGACGACAGCGAACTGCACGATTTACGCGGCTTCGAGCTGGGTAACGATCGCTATCCCGATCAGGCCTGCACGCTGTTGATCCAACTGCCGCAACTGGACGGCGGCCGCCACCTGATCTGGCGCGGCCCCGGTATTCAAAGCGAAAACCAGGTGGCTCTGCCATTGGCTGAAGGCTTCTGGGGCGAGCGCGATGCACGCAATGATTTCCCTCGCGGGCTGGATGCATTTTTCCTGGCGGGTAGCAGCGTCATCGGCCTGCCGCGCAGTACCCGTGTCAGCGTGGTTCAAACCAACACCGTGGCTGAGGAGTGTGCCTGATGTACGTAGCCGTCAAAGGTGGCGAACAGGCCATCGACAACGCCCAAAGTTTGCTGGCGAAAAGACGCCGGGGCGACACCTCAATTGCCGAGTTGGCGGTTGAACAGATTCGTCAGCAATTGCCGCTGGCCGTAGCCCGAGTCATGAGCGAAGGCTCGCTGTACGACGAGCAACTGGCTGCGCTGGCGATCAAGCAAGCGGCGGGGGATCTGGTTGAGGCGATCTTCTTGCTGCGTGCTTATCGCACCACGTTGCCGCGCTTCACCGGCAGCGTGCCGATAGACACTTCGGACATGCAACTGAGCCGTCGTTTGTCAGCGACGTTCAAGGACGTACCGGGCGGTCAATTACTGGGTCCAACCTTCGATTACACCCACCGCTTGCTCGACTTTGCCTTGCTGGCCGAAGGCGAATATCCGGGGCCCCTCGTGCAAGAGGGCGCCACTGTGGAAGCGTGCCCACGGGTTCTGGGTCTGTTGGCCAAGGAGGGCCTGATCAAGAACGAAAGCGGCAGTGATGAAAGCGTTCCCGATATCACTCGCACGCCGCTGGAGTATCCGTCCAGCCGTGCGCAGCGCTTGCAGGCACTGGCCCGTGGTGACGAAGGTTTTCTGTTGGCACTGGGTTACTCAACCCAACGTGGCTATGGCCGCAATCACCCGTTCGCCGGAGAAATTCGTATTGGTGAAGTCGAGGTCTGGATCGAGCCGCAAGAGTTGGGGTTCCCTATCAATATCGGCAGCATCGAAATCACAGAGTGCGAAATGGTCAACCAGTTCGTGGGCTCCGGCGCTGAGCTGGCGCAGTTCACCCGCGGTTATGGCCTGACGTTTGGCCAGGCCGAGCGCAAGGCCATGGGCATGGCGCTGGTGGATCGCTCACTGCGCGCTGCGGAATTCAACGAAGAAATCGAATCGCCAGCGCAGATGGAAGAGTTCGTCCTCAGCCATTGCGACAACGTTGAAGCCGCGGGTTTTGTCTCGCACTTGAAGTTGCCGCATTACGTCGACTTCCAGTCTGAACTGGAATTGATCCGCAAGTTGCGCAAGCCCGCATCAGCCCAGACCGCCGCCCAGGAGAATCTGCAATGAGCAGCCAGACGCAGGCCCTCCCTGCTCGGGACGAGGCTTACAACTTCGCTTACCTGGATGAACAGACCAAACGCATGATCCGCCGTGGGTTGCTTAAAGCCGTAGCGATTCCCGGTTATCAGGTGCCATTCGGTGGCCGCGAAATGCCGCTGCCCTATGGCTGGGGCACTGGCGGTATGCAAGTCACTGCGGCGATTCTCGGCGACGACGATGTGCTTAAAGTCATCGACCAAGGCGCGGACGACACCACCAACGCGGTTTCGATTCGGCGCTTTTTTGCCCGCACGGCTGGCATCGCCACCACCGAGCGTACCCCTGAAGCGACGATCATTCAGACCCGCCACCGGATCCCGGAAACACCGCTGCACGCCGATCAAATCATGGTGTATCAGGTGCCAAATCCGGAGCCACTGCGTTTTATCGAGCCTTCGGAAACCGAGACCCGGACCATGCACGCGCTGAACGATTACGGGGTGATGCACGTAAAACTCTACGAAGACATCGCCACCTTCGGCCATATCGCCACCAGTTACGCCTACCCGGTAATGGTCGATGATCGTTACGTGATGGACCCTTCGCCTAATCCGAAATTCGACAACCCAAAACTCGACATGAGCCCGGCGCTGATGTTGTTCGGTGCCGGCCGTGAGAAGCGCCTCTATGCCGTGCCGCCGTACACCAAGGTGGTGAGCCTGGACTTTGAGGATCACCCGTTCGAAATCCAGAAGTGGGAAGAATGCTGCGCCATTTGCGGCAGCCGTGATTCCTTCCTCGATGAAATGATTCTCGACGACGCTGGCACCCAAAGCTTCGTCTGTTCAGACACTGATTATTGCGCCCAACGCGTCATTGAACAGGAGGCTGGCCGATGAACAGTCCAGCAAAAAGGCCAGCGGTAGATCGCCAGGCTGAGCGTGCGCAACCGCTGCTCAAGGTGCGTGGCCTGAGCCGTTTGTATGGCCCGGAAAAGGGCTGTCAGGACGTTGATTTCGATCTGTACCCCGGTGAAGTGCTGGGCATTGTTGGCGAGTCCGGTTCAGGTAAATCGACTTTGTTGTCGTTGCTCAGTGGCCGTTGCCCGCCGGATCGCGGCGACATTCCTATCGCCACAAAGAGGGCGACTGGATTGACCTCTACAGCGCCAGCGAAGCCGAGCGTCGCACGTTATTGCGCACCGAATGGGGTTTTGTCGAACAAAGCCCGCGTGACGGTCTGCGCATGGGCGTCTCGGCGGGCGCCAACATCGGCGAGCGCTTGATGGCCCAGGGCGTGCGCAACTACAGCGAATTGCGAGCAGCCGGGATCGATTGGCTGAGCCAAGTCGAAATCGACCCGCTACGCATTGATGACCTGCCACGGACCTTTTCCGGGGGCATGCAACAACGCTTGCAGATCGCCCGCAATTTGGTCTCCGGCCCGCGTCTGGTGTTCATGGATGAACCCACCGGCGGCCTCGATGTGTCGGTGCAAGCCCGTTTGCTTGACCTGTTGCGCGGACTGGTGCGGGAGCTGGACCTGGCGGTGGTGATCGTTACTCACGACTTGGCCGTGGCGCGGTTGCTGGCGGATCGGTTGATGGTGATGCGCCGCTCCCGCGTCGTGGAATCGGGGCTGACCGATCAGATCCTGGATGACCCGCAGCATCCTTATTCGCAGTTGCTGGTGTCGTCGGTGCTGCAACCGTGATTTATCTGGCGACTGGACGGTCTCCGGTCGCCGCCGTCTTTTTGGGGTGAGCTTGATGAACACGTTGATCGAGGTCCGCGACCTCTCGAAAACCTTCACGCTGCATCAGCAAAACGGTGTGGTGCTCAATGTCCTTGATGGCTTGAGCTTTACCGTCAGTGCCAGCGAATGCCTGGTGCTGCACGGGCAATCCGGCGCTGGCAAAAGCACCTTGCTGCGCACGTTGTACGGAAACTATTTACCGGCAGGCGGCAGCATTCGCGTGCGCCATGCGGGCGATTGGCTGGAGCTGGTGGGCGCGCAACCGCGTGAAGTTCTAGCGGTGCGCCAACAAACCTTGGGTTACGTCAGCCAGTTTTTGCGGGTGATCCCACGGGTTTCCACCTTGGACGTAGTGATGGAGCCAGCGCTGGCGCGTGGCTGGTCGAAAGAACACGCCAAAACTCGGGCAGAGCATCTGTTGGCCCGCCTGAACATTCCGCAACGCTTGTGGCAGCTGGCGCCCGGCACCTTCTCTGGCGGTGAGCAGCAGCGGGTGAACATCGCGCGCGGCTTCATGGTCGAGTGGCCGGTAATGCTGTTGGACGAACCCACTGCCTCGCTGGACGACACCAATCGCCAGGTTGTGTTGGAACTGATGCAAGAAGCCAAAGCCGCAGGCGCCGCCTTGAGTGGCATCTTCCACGACCGCGCCGCCCGTGAAGCGGTCGCTGACCGCCATCTCGACATGACCCCCAACGCTCCGATTGCCAAGGAAACCGCGCCATGCTGACCGAACAGATCCTCAGCAATGCTCAAGTGGTGACTGCTGACCGCGTGTTTAACGGCACCGTGGTTTTGCGCAACGGCCTGATCGTCGAGGTCGACGAAGGCCGTAGCCGCTTGCCACAGGCGCAGGACCTGCATGGCGATTATTTGTTGCCGGGGCTGGTCGAACTGCACACCGATAATCTGGAGAAACACATGACCCCGCGTCCCGGTGTCGACTGGCCATCGACCTCGGCAGTGTTGAGCCATGACGCGCAGATTATTGCTGCCGGCATCACCACGGTGTTCGACGCGCTGTCCATTGGCGACGTCAATCCGAAGGGCAATCGCATGAAGAAATTGCCCGGCATGCTGGAGGCGATTGCCAGCGCCAGCATCGCAGGTCTAACCCGTGCCGAGCACCGTCTACACTTGCGTTGTGAGCTGTGCCACCCCGATACCTTGAGCGTGTACCGGGATCTGGTTGAGCATCCTTTGGTGCAATTGGTCTCGGTCATGGACCATTCGCCGGGTCAACGCCAATTTGCTCTTGAATCCAAGTACCGCGAGTACTACATGGGTAAATACCACCTGAACACCGAGCAGATGGATGAGTTCATTGTGTTTCAGATGGCCAACTCCCGTGAGTTCAGCGACCGTTATCGGCGCGCCATCGCCGAAGATTGCAAGGCTCGTGGCCTATCATTGGCCAGCCACGACGACGCAACGTTGGCCCATGTCGAAGAGTCGGCCAGCTACGGCATGACCATCGCCGAATTCCCGACCACGATGGAAGCTGCGCGTGGCAGTCACCGGTTGGGCATGGGGGTGTTAATGGGCGCGCCGAACGTTGTGCGGGGTGGCTCGCATTCGGGCAACGTCGCGGCGGCAGACCTTGCTAAAGAAGGATTACTGGATATTCTGTCCAGCGATTACTATCCGGCGAGTTTGCTGCAAGCGGCCTTCATCCTGGCCACTCAGGACAATGGTTGCGAACTCCCGCAAGCGGTGGGCATGGTCAGTCGCGCACCGGCCCATGCAGCAGGACTTGATGATCGCGGCGAGATTCGTATCGGTCTGCGCGCTGACCTGATTCAAGCAAAAAATCAGGACGGGCTTCCGGTGATTCAACAAGTATGGCGACAAGCGAAGAGGGTGTTCTGATGGCAGGCAGGTTGATCTATCTCATCGGACCTTCCGGTTCCGGCAAAGACAGCCTGCTGGATGCCGCGCGTGAGCCGCTGGCCGATCAAGGCTGCCGGATCGTGCGCAGGGTCATCACGCGTTCGGCAGAAGCGGTGGGCGAGGCGGCGCAAGCGGTTAGCGTTGAGCAGTTTGTATCGATGCAAGCTGAGGGCGCGTTCGCTCTCAGCTGGCAAGCTAATGGACTGCACTACGGAATTCCCGCAGAGATAGACGAATGGCTGGAAGCAGGGCTCGACGTGCTCGTCAATGGTTCGCGTGGGCACCTTGCTCAAGCGCGGCAACGTTATCCGGGTCTGCTCGCGCTGCTGCTGACGGTGGACCAAGGTATTTTGCGTCAACGGTTACAGGACCGTGGTCGCGAGTCACTGCCAGAGATCGAAGCGCGATTGGCGCGTAACGCTGATTTCGCGGCAACCCTGATGTCCAGTGAGAACAACGCGCTGTGGCTGCTGGACAACTCTGGGCCTATCGAGCAAACCCTTGCTCGCTTGCTGCAATTGCTCGGCAAAGACGCGGCATGCGCCTGACGTTGCTGGGCACCGCCGATGCGCGGCAGGTTCCGGTGTACGGTTGCGAATGCTTGGCGTGTGCGGCGGCTCATGCTGACCCACGATTGCGCCGTCGGCCGTGTAGCGCATTAATCGAATGCGCTGACCAGCGTTGGTTGATCGACTCGGGCCTGACGGACCTGACCGAACGGTTTCCACCGCGCAGCTTCAACGGCATTCTGCAAACCCATTACCACGCCGACCACGCGCAAGGGCTGTTGCACTTGCGTTGGGGTCATGGCTGGGTAATTCCGGTGCATGGGCCGGTAGACCCGGAGGGTTTGTCTGATCTGTACAAACACCCGGGCATACTGGATTTCAGCAAACCGTTGAGCGCTTTCGAAACCCGGCAGCTCGGCGCATTAAGCGTGACGGCGGTGCCGCTGGTGCACTCGAAACCGACCTTGGGGTATGTGCTGGAAGGCGAGGGGCGGCGTATTGCCTACCTGACAGACACCGTGGGTTTACCTGATGAGACCCTGGCGTTTCTGCAGGGACAGTTATTGGACGTGCTGGTGCTGGACTGC
>NZ_JAMFRV010000409.1 GCF_026224925.1 Pseudomonas sp.
AAGGGCGGGGGCAAGGGGGGCGAGGGGAGGGGGAACCCGCTCTCTCTGCTCCCCGTGCTGACGGGAGCGGAGATAGGCACGATCTTCTCGAAGCTGCACGACATCTTCACGTTGTCGTCCAACCTCTACCACGACCTCACCACACTCAACTCAGGCGCCGCCACCCGGCGCTGACTCAAATACCGCGTGCAGCTGACCCGTAAGAACGAGGCAAAATTAACCACTTCTCCATTGAAGCCCATGACCTCCTCATACAGCTTGGTGATCAGTTGGTTGGTGGTCATGCCGTCGTTACGGGCGATTTCGGCCAAAATATCCCAGAACTGATTTTCCAGGCGCAGCGTAGTCACCACGCCGCAGATCCGCAGGGACCGCGAGCGTGATTCATACAAAATCGGGTCAGCTTTGACATAGAGTTCGCACATACGTGTTCCTCACAACGTGATTTCAGTCCCGAGCAGCTTCAGAAAACCGTTCAACCAGGCCGAGTGCGCAGGCCAGGCGGGCGCAGTGACGAGGTTACGGTGGGTATGGGCTTCAGTGACGGCGATGTCGATGAACGTACCGCCAGCCAAGCGCACTTCAGGAGCGCAGGCAGGATAGGCGCTACACTCACGGCCTTCCAGCACACCGGCAGCGGCCAATAGCTGCGCGCCATGGCAGACCGAAGCGATTGGCTTATCGGCTTTGTCGAACGCGCGGACCCAACCCAATATGGTCTCGTTCAAGCGCAGGTATTCCGGAGCACGACCACCAGGGATCACCAGAGCGTCGTAGTCTTCAACCTTGACCTTGTCGAAATCGAAGTTCAGCGCGAAGTTATGCCCAGGCTTTTCACTGTAGGTTTGATCACCTTCAAAATCGTGAATCGCAGTGCGCACCGATTGGCCGCTGGTCTTCCCGGGACAAACCGCGTGGACCACATGGCCGACCATCTGCAACGCCTGAAACGGCACCATCACTTCGTAGTCTTCGACGTAGTCACCGACCAGCATGAGAATTTTCTTTGCGGCCATGGCTCTCTCCTTAAATAAAGGCGTGGGCAAACAAGAATAGTCAAAGTACGGCCGATGAGCACGACGCAGGTAATAGGCAACTACTACTCAGGATGAATATCAGTTACGGCGATCAAGCACATTGACCACCAGCCGATCAATCCAACCCCAGACTCGCTGCTGTACCCGGCGCAACAACGGGCGGGACTGCCAGTCGTCAAGGCTGACCTCAGTGCTGACGCCAAAGTCATTGGTGAAACTGCTGGCCACCGCGTAGGTCAACGCGGGGTCGAGGGCTTCGAGGTTGGCTTCCAGATTGAAGCGCAGGTTCCAATGGTCGAAATTGCACGAGCCAATGCTGACCCAGTCGTCGACCAGGACCATTTTCAGATGCAGAAAGCACGGCTGATACTCAAAGATCCGCACGCCGGACTTCAATAGACGCGGGTAATAGCGATGGCCTGCGTAACGCACCGACGGATGATCCGTGCGCGGCCCAGTCAGCAGCAGGCGTACGTCAATGCCCCGCGCAGCGGCCCGACGCAACGCCCGGCGGACTTTCCAGGTGGGCAGAAAATACGGGGTCGCCAGCCAGATTCGGCGCTGGCCGCTGGCCAATGCGCGGACCAGCGACTGCAGAATGTCGCGGTGTTGGCGAGCGTCGGCATACGCCACACGCCCCATGCCTTCGCCGGTCAGCGGCATTTTAGGCAGCCGTGGCAAGCCGAACATATGCGCTGGGCGCCAAGCGGTGGGACGGTCGTTGGCGTGGAATTGTCGGTCAAACAGTGCCTGCCAATCGATGACCATCGGCCCGGTAATTTCGACCATGACTTCGTGCCAGTCGCTGGTGTCACGCGCTGGATGCCAAAACTCATCGGTAACGCCCGTGCCGCCCACCACTGCCAACTGTTTATCCACCAGCAGCAACTTTCGATGATCGCGGTAAAGGTTGCGCAGACCTCGGCGCCAACGCATCCGGTTGTAAAACCGCAGGATCACGCCCGCGTCGATCAGCCGTTTGCGCAGGCTTAACGTGAAGGCCTGCGCGCCAAAGTCATCGAACAGGCAGCGCACAATCACGCCACGTTGCGCGGCGCTCACCAAGGCTTGAACTACGGCTTCGGCGCAGCTCCCGGCCTCAACCAGGTACAACTCCAATTCGACCTGCTGCTGCGCCTGCTCGATGGCGGCAATCATGCGTGGAAAAAACGCCGGACCGTCGATCAGCAAATTGAATTCGTTATCGGCGCGCCACGGAAAAATCGCCCCCCTCATGCCTTTAAACCCGACGAGGTCAGCAGAAGACGAAATGTGTTGAGCATGCGTGCTCCCTAAGCGAGATTGCCGCCAACCTTAACCGGCTGTAACAGGAGGTTGCAAACTCCTACGGCAATAACTGACAACCCTGGCGCTGACCTTTCCAAATGGCTCGACTGCTGCGCCCCAACCCCGTGGACGTCACACGCCTCTGCACAGCGTCATCAACCACTGTGCCAGGCAGCCATTGCTTCACATAGCCTGCGCAATAGTCAGCGGGATTGTCCATCACGTAACGGCACGAGCAGTATTCCTTTGCCGTGTAGGCGCTGATGATGGTTGGAAAAGCCTGTAGCGCCACTCGATGCTGCCAAGCGAGCCATACGGCCGCCACCGCTATGAATAGCAGAACACTGCTGAAGGGGCGACGCAAAATAAAGGGGCGGCGATGGCTCATCGGGCGCCCTCCCCGGCAAACGCCGCCAGCACTCGCTTAAGCAGTTGGTCATGGCTGTAGCTGCTGTCGCGATCATCGGCGTAACGCACGATGACCAGTTTGGCACTGGGCACCACGTACATGGCCTGGCCCCAATGACCCAGCGCCGCAAAGGCATCCACAGGTGCGTCCGGCCACGGCCGTTTAGTCAGATCAGCTTGACCCTCAGGCAAGCGATTCAGCCACCATTGCGCGCCGGGCACCTCATTCACTGTGTCCGTTTGCAGGTGAGCGAACGGCGCCAGATTGAAGTCGACCCATGCTTTGGGCAGCAGTTGCTGATTGCCCCAACGACCGCCGCGCTGCATCAGCAAACCTATGCGCGCCAGATCACGGGCCGTCATGTAAGCGTAGGAAGACCCGATGAACGTGCCACTGCTGTCGGTTTCCCACACGGCGCTGCGAATGCCCAACGGATCAAACAGTGCGGTCCAGGGATAGTCTGGATAAGCCTTGTCACCCACCATACTTTTCAACGCCGCGGACAACACATTGCTGTCGCCGCTGGAGTAGCGATAGGCAGTTCCCGGCTTACTGGCAACGCCATGCGCCGCCGTGAACGCGGCAACATCAGTGCGCCCTCGGGTGTACAGCATGGCGACCACGGACGAATTAAGCGGCGCGTATTCATAGTCTTCCTGCCAGTCCAGCCCCGACGCCCAGTGCAGTAGATCCTGAAGTCTAACGTCAGGATGAGCGTTGAACGGCGGATAGTATTTCGCCACGGCATCCGCTGCCTGGAAGCGCCCCTCGCCGAATGCTACGCCCAGCACGCACGCCATCACGCTTTTACTGACTGACCAAGTGAGGTGCGGCGTGTCGACAGTAGTGACCCCTGCATAGCGCTCATAGATTAATTGCCCGTCACGGATCACCAGCAACGCGTCGGTACGAATGCCTTTGCGGGTGGCATCGTCGCGGGGTGCAAAGGCGTACTCCTCCAGCGCTTGCAACGCGGGGCTTGGGGTAGCCGGCGCAGTTGTCCAGTGTTCGCCCGGCCAGCTTTGCGCGAATGCAGGCGCTGCGCACAACATCATAAAAGCGATCAGCAAGCGCAATGATTTCATCGGGACATCTCTGGCGGGACGCCCATCAACCGTAGCAGCGAATTGTTTCAGGGCATCAGACAAACCGCGCAGCATTCTTCACGAACAAGTTCGCTCCTACAGAATCTGCGCCAGCGCCACACAGAGAACCTAATGTGGGATCGAACTTGTTCGGGAAACAGGCAACTCGGTGCATCAGACAAACCGCGCCACCCCAAATCAAACCGCTGTCATACAAGCATCACCAAAGCTTAATAGTGATGACACGGCGTCTCCATAGCCTGCAGGTGTACCCCGATGCGCTTGAACTCGACCGGCCGCAAATGCCTGGCTGGCTTATGGAGACGCCACATGACCCAGATCGCCTGCACTCGCGACACCCGCGTCGAACGCCGCCTTCAGGCCGAACGCTTGATTGGCGCCAAGGCACTTCACGAAGCTCAGGCTTTGCGTTTCAGCGTGTTCAGTGGTGAGTTCAACGCCACGCTTAAAGGCGCCGAACTAGGCTTGGATATGGACGACTATGATGCGCACTGTTCGCACATCGGCGTTCGCGACCTGGCCACAGGCCGTTTGGTGGCGACCACCCGTTTACTCGACCACAAAGCCGCCAGTACGCTGGGTAATTACTACAGCGAAGAAGAGTTCAGCTTGCATGGCCTCGGCCATCTGCAAGGACCGATCCTGGAACTGGGCCGCACCTGCGTTGATCCGGCCTACCGCAACGGCGGGACGATTGCTGTGTTGTGGAGCGAGTTGGCGGAGATTCTCAACGAAGGCGGCTACAGCTACTTGATGGGCTGCGCCAGTATTCCGATGCAGGACGGCGGCATTCAGGCCCACGCAATCATGCAGCGCCTGCGCGAACGCTACTTGTGCAACGAGAACCTGCGCGCCGAACCGAAAAAACCGCTGCCAACGTTGGACCTGCCCAATAACGTCATCTGCGAGATGCCACCGCTGCTCAAAGCCTACATGCGCCTGGGGGCGAAAATCTGCGGCGAGCCTTGCTGGGACGAAGACTTTCAAGTCGCTGACGTGTTCATCCTACTCAAGCGCGATGACCTGTGCCCGCGTTACGCCCGTCACTTCAAGGCAGCGGTCTGATGAGCCGGGTACGC
>NZ_JAMFRV010000410.1 GCF_026224925.1 Pseudomonas sp.
CGTGGGGCCCATATGCCAATGTCCTGATTTTCATGGCGTTGTTCTGGATGCTCTTTGAGTTTTCGACCACGGTCGCCAACTCGCCGGGGGTGAAGTTCAGCGAGGCACCACTGGGCCCTGAGAGCAAGATCAAACCAGCGAACGCCAGCGCAATACCCAGGCTCGGCATCAATCCTGGACGTCGGCCTAATACTAGCCATTGCAGCAACGGCACGAAAGGTACATACAGGGCAGTAATAAATGCGGACTGACTGCTTGGGATAGTCTGTAAGCCAATGGTTTGCAGGCCATAACCGAGCATGATCGCGATGCCGATAAATACGCCGGCCTTGAATTCAAAGAAGGTCAGGTCACGTAAGATACGCAGCGAAAACACCGCGACGATGGAAGACGCCGCAGCAAACCGCAGGCCGACAAAAAACAGTGGCCCACTGGACGTCAGTGCATATTGCACCATCAAAAAAGTACCGCCCCAAATCACGGTAATCAGGATTAATACAGCTTCTGCTTTACTGATGCGAGGCGTCAGGCGGATGGACTTCACGTTTTTCACCAGGTGTTTGGCGCGTGCGTGCGACAAGATAAGACGCGTACTGCGCCGAAAGTGAGCAGTATACTGCGCAAGCCCCATTGAGCGAGCAATATAGTGCACAAAGACATTTCCCATAGAGCGCCGGTGCTGCAACACGTCAGCCAGAACGTGCGCCGTCTACGCAATGCAGCGGACCTCAGCCAGAGCGCTTTGGCGGAGAAGTCGGGGGTCAGCCGGCGTATGCTGGTGGCCATCGAAGCTGGCGAGAAAAATGTCAGCCTGGCCACTCTTGATCGAGTGGCCGACGCGTTGGATGTGGCCTTCAGTGATCTGATCCAGGCCCCTGACGTGCGTGACTCCAGCCGAATCAATGAAGTGGCTTGGGCCGGTTTGATTTCTGGCAGCAAAGCCGTGCTGCTGGCCAAGGCGGTGGCCAAGCGTGAAGTGGAGTTGTGGGAGTTTTGCCTGCAACCCGGCGAAGTCTATTCTTCTGAAGCTGACCCTGAGGGTTGGAGCGAGCAGGTGTACGTCTTCGAGGGGTGTCTGAGCGTTAGCCTGGGAGACGACATTCGGCGCATTGAAAGCGGCGAATTCCTTATGTTCGCCAGCAATCAGGTGCATACCTACCGCAATGATGGCAGCCTTATCGTGCGCTTCGTCCGCAACGTCGTGCTATGAGTAATTCATCGAAGGAACCGTATTGAATGAAGCAGTCAGGGGTTACGCCCACGTCGCAACATGAGCAGGCAAATCGCGCCGTTCGTACCGCCGATATCCTGATCGTCGGGGGTGGTTTGAGCGGAAGTATGCTGGCTGTTCAATTGCTTCGGCTCCCTGGCAAACGCCACATCCTCATCGTTGAAACCCGCAGTGAGCTGGGGCGAGGCGAGGCTTACAGCGCCACGGAATCGGGCCACACCCTGAACGGCAATGCCGCGCGCATGAGCGTCGAACCGGACAATCCTGACGATCTGACCCGCTGGCTGGATCGCTACATCAACGCGGGGGGCTGGCCCGAGTCTGCCGAGCAGCAAGTGCCCGTGGCTGAGCTTTTTCCACCGCGAGGCGTTTTCGGACTGTATGTGCAACAGCGATTGGCTGAAGCCCAAGCCTTGGGTGCAACCTATGGATCGAGTTTTGAGCACGTGCACGAAGAGGCGGTCGATCTGCAAAGCAGCGACTTCGGCGTGCGCATCACGCTAAAGAACGGTAAGCAGTTGCAAGGCAAGTTTGGCGTCTTGGCCACCGGAATGTTTCCTGCCGCCCGCACACCGCAACGTGAATCCAGTGGGCTCAATGCCACCGCTGTTGATCCATGGGATGTGCGCAGCATGAGGCAGCTCGACCCGCAGGCTAAAGTGTTGATCATTGGCGCAGGTCTGACCATGGTCGATGCCGTTGTGTCCCTGCAACGGGCCGGGCATCGCGGCCCGATTGAGGTCTTTTCCCGCCACGGTTTGCTACCGCATGTGCGTCGTCAGCCTCCCGCGTGGGGGGATTTTTTGGCTGAGGACCACAGTATCCGCAGCACTCGACAGTTGCTGCGCAAGGTTCGCGAACAATGCGAGTTAGCCATTGCGCAAGGGATTGATTGGCAAGCGCCGTTAGACACGGTGCGTGTTCATATTGGCCGTTTATGGAATCAGGCCAGCGACGTGCAGCGCCGGCAGTTTGTGCGCCACGTCCGGCCTTGGTGGGAAAGTCATCACCACCGGTCCCCGCCTCTGGGTGCTGAGTTACTGGCCAAGCGAGTGAAAGAGGGGCGGCTGAGTATTCACGCCGCTTCGTATCAAGGGTTGGAAGTATTGCCGACCGGGCAAGTACAGATACGCGTCCGGCGACGAGGCGAGACTGAACCGTCTTATGTCATCGGCGACGCGTTGATAAATTCCAGCGGTATTGAATACGATTGGCGTCGAGTGGACCGACCGTTGCCAAAACAATTGTTGGCAAGGGGATTGATTCGGCCGGGGCCTTTGGCGCTGGGCATCGCCGCCCACGCCAGCGGTGGATTGCTCGATGCGCACGGCAACGTCTCCAAGCGTCTGTTTGCCATGGGGCCGCCACTGCGCGGAATGTGGTGGGAAAGCACTGCGGTGACCGATGTCGCCAGCCAAGCCAAGGCCTTGGCGGAGCTATTGGCTTCACAGCGTTAATAAGGTCAGGGGAATAAGAAACGCCGCTCAGCGATGAAACCGAGCGGCGTTACGTTCACGGTGCGGTTCAGTCCGAAGTGGACCTCAGCACTTAGCGAATGCTATCGATGCTGCCTTTGTTGCCGGTAACTTTGACATTGACCTTCTTGAATACGATGTAGTCTTCAACGGTTACTTCATAGCGCGGTGCGACGATCAGGTCGGAACCGGAGCTTTTTACCGCTTTGTAAGCTGCGGCGGCTTTGACTGCCGAGATTGGATCAGGCAAGCCGATTGCCGAACCGCCCGCGCCGCCGTAGGTAACGCCATCCGCGAACTGAGTGTCGCCGCCGACGCTCAACCAGCCAAACAGGATGTTGGTGGACGATTCACCGGAGATTTGCTCGCCGACTTTTACGTTCGCTTTCAAGTCAGCGGTGACCGCACCCGAGATAGGGGCGGAAGGCTGGCTCATGTTATAGCTCACGCAACCGCTGGTCGTGGCGATCAACGTGGCAACGGCGGCAGAGAGGTATAATTTTTTCATTCGAGAGTAACTCCTGATGGTTTAGTGCTTGGCAAATAAGCCGGCGCAACCATAACCAGAGTTCTTTCAGGAAGATGTCAGACGCTTCCTATTCGGTCGAGGGGTATCTAACCGTTTCTTGTCAGCCAATTCGCTCAATACTCATCGGTCGTTGTTTTTTCCCCGCCTATGCTGGGTAAAACGGCCACAGAGAGCGGTTATCCCGTCCGTTTTTTTCTAGCTGAAACTTAGGTATGTCCCAAGTGTTCGTTGTTGATTTCGCTTGACCGCAAACCCTAGATCGACAACTGAAGAAACCGCTCTTCTTGAGCGCTTTCGTTTGCCCGGCGTTTGTTGACTGCCAGCTCACCGATTTTAATCAGCCGGGTGCGCGTGATGTTGCGGCTCAAACCCAGCAAGTTGGCGGTGTGCACTTGGTTGTAATGGCTGAAGCGGTAGGCCGCCCGCAGCAACGTGTCTTCGACCTTTTCATGCAGGGCCACCGCTTGCTCTTCGAACAGGGCCTGAAACGCCCGCGCCATTAAGCCTTCCGCAGAGTCGTCGGCGGTAGTGCTGTCTTCCTGACGTTCGATACGCATGTTCGACAGGCGCAAATCGTCACGTTGGATGATGCCGTCGCGACAAATAAGCAGCGTATGGTGGATCACGTTTTCCAGCTCGCGGATATTGCCCGGCCAACTGTAGGTTTTTAGCTTCTGTTCTGCTTCCGCGCTCATTGCGATCTGGCCATAACCCAAGCGGCGGCTGTAGACGTCAATGAAGTGTCGGGTCAACGGCAGGATATCCCCAGGCCGATCGCGCAACGGGCTCAGTTCCAGGCTGACGACGTCCAGTCGGTAATACAAATCTTCACGAAAGTGTCCTGCGTTGATTGCTCGTTCCAATTGCACGTTGGTCGCCGCGAGTACCCGTACATCAATCGGGGTGCTTTTGCGTGACCCTAGACGCACGACCTCGCGCTCTTGCAATACCCGCAGCAGTTTTACCTGAATGGGCATGGGTAGATCGCCGATCTCGTCTAGAAACAGAGTGCCGCCGTTGGCCTCTTCGAACCAGCCAGCCTTTGCGCTCAGGGCTCCGGTGAAGGCGCCTTTTTCGTGACCGAACAACTCAGCCTCGACCAGCGACTCGGAGAACGCGCCGCAGTTGACGGCCACGAATGGGCGATCGCGTCGTGCGCTGAGGTTATGAATATGCCGCGCTACCAGTTCCTTGCCGGTGCCGGTCTCGCCAATGATCAGCACACTGGCCTCACTGGGCGCGACCTGCTGCACGTGCGCCAACAGCGCCCGGGATTTTGGGTCCTCAAAGACTTGGGCAGTGGCGCGGATCGAAGTGGCCAGCGCGGGCGACGGAGGTAAGGTCAGAAGCTGCATAAGCATCACTTTTTGGGTTAGATCGCGCGTTAAATGCAATCCCTGTAGGAGCTACCGAAGGCTGCGATAAAGCCGTAAATCGATTCTCGATTGATCGCAGACTTCGGCAGCTCCTACAGGGGAGCAGTGTTAATCAGGCATGGGCCTTGGTCGGCAATACATCGTTGGCGATCATCTCGCCGAACGGCCCGGTCAGGTTGGTGATGCCGTGTCCGGCCAGGCTGGCGTAGGGCTCCGGCAACAAAGGGAACACCAGCTCGGCAAAGCGGTACGCTTCTTCAAGGTGCGGATAGCCAGAGAAAATGAAGCTCTCGATACCCAAGTCCGCGTATTCCTTGATGCGTGCCGCGACTTCTTGTTGATTGCCCACCAACGCAGTCCCCGCGCCGCCTCGTACCAAGCCAACACCGGCCCACAGGTTTGGAGCGATTTCCAGGTTGTCGCGGCGACCATCGTGCAAGGCGGCCATGCGCCGTTGGCCTTCGGAGTCGAAACGCGAAAAGGATTTTTGCGCCGAGGCGATGGTCTCGTCACTGATGTGTTCGATCAACGTGTCGGCGGCTTTCCAGGCTTCTTCACTGGTCTCGCGCACGATCACATGCAGACGAATACCGAAACGCACGGTGCGGCCTTTGCGCGCTGCCCGTTCACGCACGTCGGCGATCTTTTCGGCCACTGCCGCTGGGGGCTCGCCCCACGTTAGATAAACGTCGACCTGATCGGCTGCCAACTCGTGCGCCGCTTCTGAAGACCCACCGAAATACAGTGGAGGGTAGGGCTTTTGGATCGGTGGATACAGCGCCTTGGCGTTCTGCACGCGCAGGTGTTTGCCTTCGAAGTCGACGGATTCGCCTTGCAGCACCCGACGCCAAATCTGCAAAAACTCGTCGGTGACTTCGTAGCGTTCGCTATGGTCGAGAAAGCTGCCGTCGCCACGGTTTTCGTCTGGATCGCCACCGGTCACCACGTTAATCAACAGTCTGCCACCGGACAGTCGATCCAACGTTGCGGCCATACGCGCCGACACCGTGGGCGAGATGATTCCCGGACGAATCGCCACCAGATACCGCAAGCGCTCAGTCAACGGCACCAACGCCGAGGCGATCACCCACGAGTCTTCGCATGAGCGGCCGGTTGGGATCAGTACCCCGTGATAACCGAGGCTGTCTGCGGCCTGGGCCACTTGTTTCAGGTAATTCAAGGTGACGGGGCGGGCGCCTTTAGTGGTGCCCAGGTAGTGGCCGTCGCCGTGGGTGGGGAGGAACCAGAAAACGTCCATGACAAATCCTTCAAAGGAAAAAGGTCAGCAAAAATGTGCGCAGCGCGGTGAGGCCGCTGTTGAATAACTGTTGCTGGGTGAACAAAAGGTCAGTTAGTTATAAAGCCTTGGATTTATTCCGTAAAAGAACCTAAACCTATATTTTTAGATCATTTGTATATATAGGGGGCAAAGCTATCGCGGATGCTCAATGGAACCGGTGCTATTCTTGCCACCCGCACCATTCCTGCCTTGGTCCACTCTCAAAAGAAGCTGCATGAACGCTAAAAAAGAAGTCGCACCGCTGCCGGAAGACTTACGGGTTTTCTTGACCGTCATTCGCAAGGCTGGGTTTGCCGCCGCCGCAGATGAACTGGGCTTGTCCCCGGCGTATGTCAGCAAGCGCATACAGATTCTTGAAAGCACCTTGGCCACTCGCTTGTTGCACCGCACCAGCCGCCGCGTTGCGTTAACCGAAGACGGTGAACGGGTTCAGCGTTGGGCGGTGCGGATCCTTGAAGACTTTCAGTTGCTGCACGATGAATTGTCCGAAGCTCACGCTGAGCCACGCGGTCGTTTGCACCTGTGCAGCAGCTTTGGCTTCGGGCGCAATCATGTGGCGCCGGCCATTTCGCAACTGGCCGAACGTTATCCACAGCTGGAAATTCGTCTGGACCTGTTCGACCGAGTGGTGGACATCATCAGCGAAGGCTTCGATCTGGAGATTCGCGTTGGGGATGACATTCCCGGGCAACACATTGGTCGGCGCTTGGTGACTAATCGCCGCGTGTTGTGCGCCGCCCCCGACTATTTGGATCGACGTGGCACGCCGCAGGCATTGGCCGATCTTGAAGCGCACGATTGCCTGGTGTTGAAGGAGCGCGACGGCACTTTTGGCCTGTGGCAACTGGAGCGCGAAGGCACCCACGAAAGCGTACGTGTCAGTGGACCGTTGTCGTCCAACAGCGGGGAGATTGTGTTGCAGTGGGCATTGGATGGGCGTGGGGTTTTGCTGCGTTCATTGTGGGACGTGCGACCGTTGCTGGAGCAGGGGCGGTTGGTGCAAGTGCTGCATGATTACACCCAGAGCGCCAATGTCTGGGCGGTTTACCCAACGCGGCTGGCGAACTCGGGCAAGCTGCGGGCCTGCGTCGAGTTCCTCCAGGAACACTTCCATCAGCTGTCGCTTTGAGTGTTAGCTCAGCCAAGGATTGGCGTGCAGGTGGCGTTGTTCAAACTCGCGAATCTGTGCGCTGCGTTGCAACGTACTGCCGATAGCATCAAGCCCGAGCAGCAAAGCGTCTTTACGCAAGGCGTCGATCTGGAACGCAATGATGTTGCCGTCGTGCAGACGAATTTCCTGGGCGTCCAAATCAACTTCAATTTCAGCACCTTGGGCCTGGCTTACGGTGCGGCCCAAGGCTTGAACCTGCGCCTCTTCCAAAGAAATGATCAGCACCCCGTTGCGCTGGCAGTTGTCGTAAAAGATTCCGGCGAAACTGCTACCGATCAGTGCCCGGATACCCATCTGCTTCAGGCCCCAGACCGCATGTTCACGGCTGGAACCGCAGCCGAAATTCGGCCCGGTGACCATGAACTTCGCGCCTTGCCAAGGTGGCTGGTTAAGGATGAATTCCGGGTTGGGCTCGCCTGACGCTAAAAAACGCAGGTCGAAGAACAAACCCCGATCCAACCCGTTACGGTCGATGCCCTTGAGGAATTGCTTGGGCATGATCACGTCGGTGTCGATATTGGCTGCAAGCATCGGCGCGGCGGTGCCGCTGACAGTGGTAAATGGTTGCATGTTCATTCCCTCAAGCGCGGCCGTCGAAACGGCGTACGTCAGTCAATCGTCCAGTGATCGCGGCAGCTGCGACCATGGCCGGGCTCATCAAGTGCGTGCGTGCACCTGCACCTTGGCGGCCTTCGAAGTTGCGGTTGGTGCTGGACGCGCAACGGTCGCCGGGGGCGAGCACGTCATCATTCATCGCCAGGCACATGGAGCAACCTGACTGACGCCACTCAAAACCGGCGTCGATGAAGATCGCTGCCAGCCCTTCGGCTTCGGCTTGGTCGCGCACAGCGGTGGAGCCGGGAACAATCATCGCTCGGACATGATCGGCGACCTTGTTGCCGCGAACGACGCTGGCGGCATCGCGCAGGTCCTCGATTCGCGCATTGGTGCAGGAACCGATAAACGCGTGGCTGATGACGATGTCACTCAGCGGCGTACCGGCTTCCAGGCCCATGTACTTCAAGGCTCGGACCATGTCCTGGCGCAGAATCAGGTCACTGATGGTTGCGGGGTCTGGGACCGTCGAGCCTATGGCTGCGGCCTGGTCCGGGCTGGTGCCCCAGGTGACCATGGGTTCGAGGTCGTTTGAATTCAGATAGATTTCGCTGTCGAAATGGGCGCCAGGGTCAGTGTGCAATTGGCGCCACGTCGCGACTGCGCGGTCCCACAGTTCACCTTTCGGCGCGCGCGGTTTGCTCTTCAGGTAATCAAATACTTTGTCATCGGGCGCCATGAACGCACCGCGCGCGCCGGCTTCGACGGCCATGTTACAGATGGTCATGCGTGCTTCGACGCTCAGGGCATCAATGGTCGAACCGGCGAACTCGATGGCGTAACCCGTAGCTCCGGATGCGCCTATTTTTCCGATCAACGCCATGATCACGTCTTTGGACGTGATGCCAGAGGCAAGGTCGCCCTCGACGGTGACGCGCATGCTTTTCAGGCGTTTGTAGACCAGGGTTTGTGAGGCCAGCAGGTGCTCGATTTCAGAAGTGCCGATGCCGAAACCGAACGCACCCAACGCCCCGTAAGTGGTGGTGTGGCTGTCGCCCGCGGCGATGACCATGCCCGGCAGGATGAAACCCTGCTCCGGCGCGATGACGTGTTCGATGCCTTGGCGTTTGTCGAGTACGTTGAACAGTTCGATGCCGAATTTTTCGCAGTTCTGTTCGAGGTAGGAGACCTGCAACGCGCCGCCTTCGTCAGCCATGGCCGCTACGCGCACCGGCGCAGTCGGGTTCACATGATCGACCACCGCCAGCGCCGTGGATGGACGCCACACCTCGCGGCCGGCTTCGCGCAAGCCGCTGAATGCTTGCGGGCTGGTGTATTCATTGATGACCTGACGGTCGATGTAGAGCAGGACATGGCCTTGGTCATCGAGGTTGCACACCGTATGCGAGTCAATGTGCTTGTCGTATAAGGTTCTTGTTTGGGTCATCGTGGCGCTCGCTGATAGAGGTTTTCGCGAGGCTGTCGGCAGGCTCGACAGACTTCTGGACCCATCATAAGCGTGGCAGTGTGGCTATCAATGGCAAGACAGTGAAGACATCGACCATGGATCGTGTTTGATCGATGTGAGTCGCAGGCAGGTAATAAAGGCGCCCTGCGGTTCTGCTGTTTGATAAGCAACGTCAAAGGCCGGCAGCTTCAAGGCGAGTGCAGCATATCGCCTCTGTAGGAGCTAACTTGTTGGCGAAGTGGTGGGTGGCGCTGGTTTTGGTGTGTATATCCATTATTTATGGTTTTACGGGGTCGGGTAATGCACAGGCAGGATGTAAGAGCTGCCGAAGGCTTCGATCCGAAGGACCTTCGCCAACAAGTTGGCTCCTACAGATGGTGGGCCGACCAAAGATCCCGTGTGAATTGAGTATCAAATTGCGCAGAGAAGCTCCATAAAACCATGCGGCCGAATGCAGTTGAGCACGAAGGGCGCAATGACTATATTACGACTGCTACGCAGCCGATCGCGGGCAAGCGCGCTCCTACAGGTTGTTTGCTGCGCGGTAGCGCGGCGTCGGAGGCGGAGTGGAATCTTCCGTGACGATCTCTATCGGGCACAGAAATTTAAAATGCTTGACTACTATGGCCTGCACACCGACCACAGGAGCCATGCTGTAATACAGCGCTTCGAAAAGGTAAATGGAATTCACTTCATGGCCGTACAACGTATTCGCCCCCTCGCGCTTTGCGTCTTTCACCGCGACGGAAAGATTCTGGTCAACGAATTCTACGACGCGATCAAAAAAGAAAGGTTCTTCCGTCCCATCGGCGGCGGCATCGAGTTTGGTGAAACCAGTGCTCAAGCGATAATTCGGGAAGTGCAAGAAGAACTCGGACTGCCCATCACCAACATTCGTTTGATCGGTACACTTGAAAGCATCTTCATATACAACGGCAATCCAGGCCACGAGATTGTACAGGTGTATGACGCACAATTTGAGGACGTGGGTGTGTACGAGCTACTGTACTTAAATGGTCAAGAGAGCGACGGTTCTGCGTTCACCGTGCGTTGGCATGAAATCTCAAGCTTCACCAGCAAGTCGCCCTTGGTTCCTGACGGGCTCTATGAATTGCTGAAAAAAGCAGCCCTACTCGCTTGAGCTGACAAGCCAGCTCTATAAAGCCTGAGTATTACCCGGATGCTGGTGCTGCCTGATTTGCCGCATTCGTTGGAAAGCCACACAGTTTCATCTCCGGCCAGCACAAGGTTTAGTTTGGTTTTGATCTTGATGTTGGCTCTAAAACAGCTGGCCCGCAGGGCCTTCATCCAAGACCAAAGCTTGCGCTATCAGCCAACTCTCCATCGCGCCCCAATCAAAGCTCGCCGGTCAAAAACTGCGCCCGGCCGTGGCCGAAACTCCAATCCGAATCGCTGTTGATCACGATGGAAATCATCACGTCGCTGGGATCAATGCCGCAGTGCTCTTGCAGTTCGCGGCACAGCAACTCGTAGAACTTGACCTTGGACGCTTCGCTACGCGGTCGGCTGGTGACGCTGAACAACGCCACGTCACGGGTTCGTGGAATATCCAGGCCGGTGTCTTCGACAATCATGCGGCTGGCGGGATGCTCGTTGACGATTTGGTAACGGTCGCGTTGGGGAACGTCGAAGGCTTCGACCATTGCCCGGTGCGCGGCATCCAGCAATATTTTGACTTCAGCGTCGCTGCGGCCTTCTACGATGTCGATCCTGATCAGTGGCATGTTGAATATCTCGTTCAAGGGGAGAGAGTCGGCTGCCAACACGGCAGCTCATGGAGGGAACGTTAAGCCTTTGCTTTGTTCATGACGAGATGCAAATATCGAATTCATTGTTTTTAAATGAGAACAATCCAGCATGCAAAAAGCTGAAATAGAAGGTTTGTGGACCCACGTGTACTGGTTGTCGATCCTGGCAGAGCAGGGCACCTACACAGCTGCCGCGATCCGCTTGGGCGTGAGCAAGTCAGCAGTCAGCCAGCGCATTGTCGAACTGGAAAAAGCCACGGGTTTGAGTCTGGTTCAACGCACTACCCGCAGCGTGCGGTTGACCGATGCCGGGCAAGCGTTGGTGCGGGATGTGGGCGGCGCCTATGAGCAAATCGCGCGCAGTTTCTCCGAGGTGCGTGACTCGGCCGGCGTTGCGCGCGGCCTGCTGCGGATTACCGCGCCGGTAGCGTTCGCCCGGCAGCAACTGGTGCCGCATCTGGCAGGGTTTCTCGCTGAGTATCCTGAAGTGCGGGTGCAGTTGGACGTGTCGGACCACATCAGCTCCATCGCCTCGGAAGGCTACGATCTGGCGATTCGACACAGTCAGCAGATCCCCGATACCCACGTTGCCTGGAAGCTATGCGCGACCCGCTCGGTGTTGGTAGCGACCCGTGCTTACCTTGAGCGCTTCGGCAACCCGCAGCATCCCGAAGACCTGCTCACGCACAACTGCCTGTACTACCCGAGAGGTGCAGACACACCGGCCTGGACCTTCGAAGGGTTGCCACGCAAACAGGTCGACAGCAATCGCCTGACCGTACCAATTAAAGGCTCCTTCGCCACCAACAACAGCGAGGCACTGCGCGATGCCGCACTGACTCATCTAGGCATCGCGCTGCTGCCGGATTTCAGCGCTCAGGCCGGGCTGATAGACGGGCGCTTGATTCAGGTGTTGCCGAAGTGGAAATTGACCGGCGCCTTCCCCGAGGAAATCAACATGGTGCGCCCTTATTCCGCCCAGGTGCCCAAAGCGGTGAGTGCGTTTGTGGGGTATCTCAAGGCGCGATTTTCTGAGGGTTTTGGCTGGACGAACTGAGCTGTTTGCGCTTTCTGCCAAGCTCGCGCAGGTACACCACCAGGCTGTACAGCAACGGCACGAAGAACAGCGTCAGTACCGTGGCGGAGAGCATGCCGCCAAACACGCTGGTGCCAATAGCTCTCTGGCTGGCCGAACCGGGGCCGGTGGCCAACATCAACGGCAGTACACCGAACATGAACGCCAACGAGGTCATGACGATGGGCCGCAGGCGCATGCGCGCCGCATCAATCACCGCCTGACGAATGGATTCACCTTGTTTATGCAGGGTTTCCGCCACCTCAATGATCAGAATGGCATTCTTCCCGGACAGCCCAATGATGGTGATCATGCCGACTTTGAAATACAGGTCGTCGGGCATGCCGCGTAGTGTTGTTGCCAGCAGTGCGCCGATGACCCCCAACGGAATGGCAAGAATGACCGCCAGCGGCATCGACCAGCTTTCATACAGCGCCGCCAGGCACAGGAACACCACGATCAGCGACACGCCATACAGGATCGGAGCCTGACCGCCCGCCAGACGCTCCTGATAGGAGGTGCCCGACCAGGCA
>NZ_JAMFRV010000411.1 GCF_026224925.1 Pseudomonas sp.
GCCTGATGGGTGGGGATCTACAGGTGCAAAGCCGTCCGGATGTGGGGAGTCGGTTCTGGTTTGATGTTTGGCTGGAGGTGGACACGTCTACAACGCCAAGGAACGTCCCTCTTTGCGCTGATCAGTCGATGCGGCTGTTGGTGGTCGATGACAACCCGATTGCAGCTGAGCTGCTGATGCGAACGGTGGCAGCGCTGGGGTGGCAGGCCGACCTCGTATCCTCTGGCGTTGATGCCGTAAGCAGGATAAGCGAAGCCATCCATGAGGGGGAGCGCTATGACGTGGTCCTGATGGATTGGCGAATGCCGGACCTGAACGGCATGAACGCGGCCAAGTTGATTCGTGGGATAAAAGGACAGATACCTCCCCCCGTAGTCATCATGATCACGGCCTACGGGCGCGAGATATTGGCCGAGAGCCGTGATCGGGGCGATACCCCTTTCGCCGAGTTCATTACTAAACCCGTCACGCCGAGGCAACTGACCGAGGTTGTCTTACGTGCGTTACAAGGCATCACCACGCCGACGGAGACTCCAGCGCTTGGGCAGAAGCGCTCAGAGCGCCTCAAAGGCCTCAACTTGCTGGTGGTTGAAGACAACGCCTTGAACCGTCAGGTCGTCGATGAACTGTTGAGATCGGAGGGGGCCTCTGTTCAGTTGGCCGAAGGCGGTTTCGAAGGGGTTCAATGCGTGACAACGGCGGCCCAGCCGTTCGATGCCGTTCTGATGGATGTGCAAATGCCTGACATTGATGGCTACGAAGCGACACGGAGAATTCGAGCCAATCCCCGCTTTACCACGCTGCCCATCATTGCGATTACGGCCAATGCGTCTGATGCTGATCGGCAAGCCTGTTTGCACGCGGGGATGAACGGGCATGTGGGTAAACCGATCGACATGGAGTACCTCGTTTCGGTGCTGCTGGCGCACATCGACGGAAAAGAGCCGCAGGTCCCGATCACAAACTATCCCGTCGCGGCACAAGATGACCTCATTGAAATGCGCGCTTCGATAGTCGAGCGGCTAGACGGAAATCTGAGCTTGATACGCAGTGCCCTGAAGATCTTTGGTGCTGATACAGGAAAACAACTCGAGCGCCTGGACGAGCAAATAGGCAAGCAAAACCTTGCGGGCGCTGCCAGCGTGTTGCATACCATTAAAGGCAGTGCTGGAACCCTGGGTGCCATCGCTCTTTCAAGAAGAGCCGGCCAGCTTGAGCGCGCGTTCAACGGTGGCGATACGTCGACACCCGCAGGCTCTCTGGGCAATGAGTGCACGGCTGAGCTGCGGCAATTGCTGCAGGCCAGCATTGCGCAATTGACCAGTGCGTTCGCCGAGCCTGCGCAACTTATTACACCGGCTGGAGACGCTTTGCTTTTGGCCGAATGGCGGTTCCATTTAAATGAAATATTAACGCTGCTGAATGCGTCGAACCTGCAAGCCATTGCGGTAGCTGAAGCATTATTTGACCAAACGCACCCGGAACAACAGGTCAGATTCAATCTGTTCCTCGAACAGGTCAGGGCATTGGATTTTACGGCTGCGGCACTGAGTGCGCACGATATGCTGGAGCAACCCTAGCCATGGAGCAAATACTCGAAGTTTGGTTACTTCACACAAACCGACGTCCCAAGATTCTGATTGCGGACGATCAGCCCACGAATATCCGGGTGCTGTACGAGCTCTTTTCTGCCCAGTGTGATGTGTTCATGGCGACCAGCGGCGCGCAGACGCTGAAGATATGTCAAACCGAATTGCCGGACCTGATTCTGCTCGATGTCGTGATGGACGATATCGATGGTCATGAGGTGTGCCGCCGACTCAAGGCAGATCCCCTGACGAGCACGATACCGATTATCTTCATTACCGCACAGAATCAGGTCGCGGATGAGGTCATTGCGCTGGGTCTCGGGGCGGTCGATTTTATTATAAAACCGATTAACTCCGTTATTGTACGAGCCCGGGTCCAAACGCACTTGACCTTAAAGTTGCAGGGTGATCTGTTGCGTGCGAATGCCCTTTTGGATGGTTTGACAGGCGTGGGCAATCGACGCAAGTTCGATGACGACTTGCTCGCCAACTGGCGCCAATGCTTGCGAGATAACGCGCCAATATCCCTTGTTTTGCTGGATATCGATTACTTCAAACGTTACAACGACCGCTATGGTCATCAGAGTGGGGACAGTTGCCTGAAGTTGGTCGCCAAGGCGTTGTCTGAATCGCTCAGACGGCCCTATGACAGGGTGGCGAGGTATGGCGGTGAGGAGTTCGCCTGCATTCTGCCGAAAACGAAGCTTGAAGACGCTGTCAGGATAGCGGAGGCCATGCTGGGTCGTATTCGGGCGCTGGGTATCGAGCATCTCGGATCGGACGTTGATCGTGTTGTTACGACTTCCTTGGGTGTCGCGACGCTGCTACCCACCCTTGGTAGCGGCCCTGAACTACTGTTGGCGACGGCGGACATACGGCTTTATGAAGCCAAACGTGCCGGGCGGGCGCGGGTTTGTGCGGCCAAAGAGGAGTGAGGGGCTGGGCGCACATGCCAAAGACGTATCGCGAGGGCCTGCTCGGCCTCGCGGCCCGGATGCCCCCGTCCTAGCGCTCGTGCAGCGCCTCGGCCCGGGCGCGAATGATCGGCTTGAGCAAGTAACTCAGCACGCTTTTCTTACCGGTAATGATGTCTACCGAGGCAACCATGCCGGGGATGATCAACAGCGGTTTGTCGTCGGTGCCCAGGTGGCTTTTCTCGGTGCGCAAGGTAATCACATAGTAGGTGTTCTTCTTGTCTTCGTCCTGGATGGTGTCAGCGCCGATCTGAATGAGCTTGGCCTTGAGGCCCCCATAAATGGTGTAGTCATAGGCCGAGAACTTGACCACGGCTTCCTGGCCGGGGTGCAGGAAGGCGATGTCTTGAGGACGAATGCGCGCTTCCACCAACAAGGTGTCATCTAGCGGTACCACTTCGGCCAGATCGCTACCAGGCTGGATTACCCCGCCCACGGTATTGACCAGCAACTGCTTTATGATCCCGCGTACTGGCGAAGTCACCATGGTGCGGCTGACACGGTCTTCAAGGCCTTTGGAGGTCGCCTGGGCCTTGTTCAGGTTGGTCCGTGCTTCGTTGAGCTGGGTCAGTGCGTCGCTGCGGAACTTGCCTTTGTTCTCATCGATCTTGCGCAAGACCTCATTGATAGCAGCCTGCGCCCGGGGGATTGCCAGCTGTGTGGAGTCCATCTGCCCGCGAGTTTCCACCTCAGAGCGTTTGAGGCGCAGCATTTCTACCGGAGACACCGCACCCTGAGCCACCAGCGGCTCGGACATACCGATTTCCTGGCGTAACAGGCCTAGGCTGCTGCGGTACTGGTCCGTCTTGGACTGATACTCGCGCAGTTCCTGCTGGCGCTGCACCAGTTGCTGCTGCAGACCACCGATTTCGTCAGCCAATTGCTGGCGTCGGCTGTTATAAAGCGACTCTTCGTCTGCCGATTGCTTGGGTGCTGCCTTGCGCAGATCGCTGGTGAAGTTCAGCGCTCGGTTATCCACCTCGGCGCTCAAGCGTTCGACGCGCAATTCAGCCGACACGCGGTCGGCATTGGTCTCGCCGACGTTGGAAGCAAAGCGGGTGTCATCCAGGCGAATCAGTGGTGCGCCGGATTCGACAATCTCGCCTTCGTGCACATAGATCTGCGCGACAATACCGCCTTCCAGGTTCTGGATTTTCTGGATTTTCGAAGAGGGGATTGCCTTGCCTTCGCCACGCGTCACTTCATCGATCACCGCCAGGTGCGCCCACAACATCAGAAAGGCGAAGAAGGCGATCACTGCCCAAATGGTCAGGCGCACAATGCGCGGGGCGTCATCGATTAGCGCCTTGTTAACCTCTGGCAGGGGTTGGCCTTCCAATGAAGGCGAGCCCTTGAAGTAGTCGGAAATGCTTGAACCAGACTTAAGCAACATTGATCTGCCCCTTCTTCAACGCTTCCATAACGGCAGCTTTCGGGCCGTCCGCCACAATTCGCCCGCGGTCGATCACCAGCAGGCGGTCGACCAGCGACAGCAGCGAGGCGCGATGGGTAACCAGAATCACTGTTTTGTTTTCCACGACGGATTGCAGGCGCGCCTTCAGGCGCTCTTCGCCGGAGTTATCCATAGCGCTGGTCGGCTCATCGAGCAGCAGGATCGGCGGGTTGAGCAACAGCGCACGGGCCAGCGCCACGTTCTGGCGCTGCCCCCCGGAGAGGTTCTGGCCACGCTCGCCCACTTGTAGTTCGTAGCCTTGTGGGTGCAACCGGGCGAACTCATGCACGCCCGCCAGCTCGGCTGCCTGCAAGACCATCTCATCTTCTACATAACGCGCGCCGGTTACTAGGTTGTCGCGCAGGGTACCTGCCAGCAGTTGGATGTCTTGTGGCACATAGCCAATGTTATGGCGCAGTTCGCTGATATCGATCTGCCGCACATCGACGCCATCCACCAGTAGCTCGCCGCTATCGGCTTCGTACAGCCCGACCAGCAGCTTGGCCAGCGAGCTTTTGCCCGAGCCGCTGCGGCCGATAATGCCGATGCGCTCACCTGGATGAATAGACAGGTTGAGGCCTTGCAGGGCGACGTTCTGCTGATTGGGATAGGTAAACGAGAGGTTGCGGAACTCCACGCCACCTTGCAGTACCTGGCGGCTCATGGGGCGCTCGTCGAAGCTGCGCTCCTGGGGCAGGTCCATCATCTGATTGATTGAGACCATGGTCACTTTGGCTTGCTGATAACGGGTCAGCAGGCCGGACAATTGGCCCAGCGGGCTCAACGCGCGGGTATTGAGCATGTAGCAAGCGATAAGGCCGCCCATACTCAGGTTGCCGGCGATGATCTGGTACACGCCGAACACAATCAGGATGACGCCGGCTAGCTGCTGGATCAAAAACGTCAGGTTCATTGCCAGACCAGACAACACTTTGACGCGTAATTCCAGGCGGCTCATGGTGCCAATGGTTTGTTCCCAGTGGTACTGACGCTCACTTTCAGCGTTATTGACCTTGATGCCGTCCAGACCCGACAACGTTTCGATGACGCTTGATTGTCGCTCTGCCCCCAGTGCCATGGTGCGCTGCAGGGTTTCTGTCAATGGTTTTTGCAGGAAGTGCCCGATTCCAAGGGCCAGCGGGAAGGCCACGACCGGAATCCATACCAGGTTGCCGCCCAGGATCCCGATCACCAGCAGAATCAGCAGGGTAAAGGGTAGGTCGATCAGGCTGGTCAGGGTCAGCGATGTAAGGAAGTCGCGCATGCCCTGGAATTCGTGGATGTTCTGCGCATAGCTGCCGACCCGCGCCGGGCGAAACTTCATCGACATGCCGACGATTCGCTCGAACAGCGTGGCGGAAATAATAAGGTCGGTTTTTTTTCCGGCCAGGTCCAGGCAAAGGCTGCGCAGGCCCTTGAGTAGCAGGTCGAACAGGTAGGCGCCGCTGATGCCGATGGCTAGGACGAACAGCGTTGAGGTCGCCTGGTTAGGTACCACGCGGTCGTACACGTTCATGACGAACAGCGGGGCGGCCATGGCAATGATGTTGATGATCAAGCTGGCGGCGATCGCGTCGATGTACAGCCAACGCGAGCGCTTGAGAGTGTCCTTGAACCAGGATTTGGCCCGTGGAATCAGGGAGCCGTGGTTAACGTCAAATTTATGCTGGGGCTGCGCAAAAAACACGCGGCCGCTGTAGTCGTTCGCCAGTACTTCCCGGCTGACATGAACTTCGCCACCGTCACTTTCGCTCAACAAGATACGCGCAGTGTCACCTTCCCAACCGATCAAGGTGGTGCAGCGACCGTCCTTTAGCAGCAGCAGGGCAGGCAGGGCGATGCCGGGAATTTGCTCGAGCTTACGTACCAGCAACCGGCCTTGGAGGCCCGCGCGCGAAGCGGCGCGGGTCAGCAGGTCCGGGCTCAGCCGCTGATTAGGCAATGGCAGTCCGGTGGTCAGCATGGCCCGGCTGGCCGGTTTTTGATGCAAATAGCAGAGCGTCAGCAGACCATCCAGCAACGGATCGTCGTGCTGACTGCGTGGATCATGACTGAGATGAACTCGACTGGCTTCTGATTCCACGCTGCACTCTCACTTAAGCAACTTAACTATCTGACACTATCTGACTTCGTCAAAAATCAGTTCATACCTGGCAGTTTAACCCGCGGCTTAGTGTCGTTCTGCACAACTGATGCCATCGGCGCCACGACACCTTCACTTTGCAGCAACTGGCCCATCACAGCCTTGATTCGGTACTGGCTGAAAGTTTGCAGGTTCTGTACTTCAGCCAGGCGCCGCTCGGCGGTAAAGGTTTCGTTTTCGCTGTCGAGCAAGTCGAGCAGGGTACGCTCACCCAGGCTGAACTGCTGCTGGTAGGCGATGCGCACACGGTTGCTGCGCTCGGCGTAATCCTTGGCCTGTGGCAGTTGCTGGGTAGCGTTGTTGAAGGCGTTCCAGGCCAGGCCCAGCTCTTCGTTGAGTTGGCGCAGGGCGTTGTTGCGGATGTCCAGCGCTTGGTTGGACAGGTATGACTTGGATTCCAGATCGGCCTTGTTGGCGCCGCCGGAGTAGATGTTGAAGCTCATGCGGACCATGGCTGACCAGCCGTTGTAGTAGCCTTGTTCGCCGCTGACGTTGTTGTCGGCGTTTTTCGACAGCTCTGCGTCAAAGTGTGGGTAGAAGGTCGATTTCGCTGCCGAGAACTGCTTTTCAGTGGCGGCGATATCGGCTTCGGCAGAGCGCAGCACTGGGCTGTTCTCGACCAATTGATGACGCGCTTCGTCCAGTGAGGCCGGCATGGCGGCGAACAGAGCAGGCTGCACCAACTGATCGGCCGGTGTGCCCACGGCGCTCAGGTAGTTGGTCTCAGCGTCAGCCAGGTTGGTCTGCTCGGTGATCAGGTTGTTCTTGGCTTGTGCCAGGCGAGCATCGGCTTGGTCGAGGTCGGCGGTACGACCCACGCCACGCGCGGTACGCAGTTGGATCTGGTCGTAGATACGCTGGTGGTTATCCAGGTTCAGCTGGGCCAGGCGCACGTATTCGCGGCGCACCAGCGCGTCGAGGTACACCTGGGCGACGGTCAGAGCGGTGCGCTCGGAAGTGCCCAGCAACGAGTACGCCCGAGAATTGACGGTGGCTTGTTGACGACCCACTTCGTTCTGCGTCGCAAAACCGTCAAAGATCATCTGAGTGAGTCGAACGCTCGATTCACCTTTATTGAGTGTGGTGTAGCGGTCTTTGTCGTCCACGGCACGGGTAGTTGGGCTGTTTGTACCCTCACGGCCGTAGCCTGCCAGGGCGTCGACTCTCGGCAGATAGCCACCCTTTGCGGCGCGCAACTGGTAGTCGGCGGCAATGCGTGCGTTGACACCGGCTTGAATTTCTGGATGGACCTCTATTGCCTGCTGCATTGCTTCTGGCAGAGTCTGTGCTTGGGTGTAGCTAGCCGCCAGAGCGAAAGGTATAGCGGTCAAAAAGATGTGCGCGCGCATGCTGTTGTTTCCCGAAGACGTCGTTTTCAAAATCCCGGGAAAGACCCGAAGAGATTGGGATATAGCAACCGAAATAACCTTATGTCGGTAAGTCCACGCTGGGAGCTGGAAGACACGATTGGATGCCGATTTGCCGATTAAATATCAATGTGACATTACGTTGCGGATTGTTTAGGATGGCGCCCAGAAGGTCAATAGATTGGCAGAAAGTAAACTCTCAAAAAATATCGCCAATATGTTGGCGCCATTTAATTTCATAAACTTACTATAGCTGTATGTCGAAACGACAAAAAATGTCGACTAGTTCGCAGCAGTAACCAGAACGGCACCCCCGGAGAGTTCCATATGAGCAGTGTTGTTGCCATCGTCAAAAGCATTGTTGGCCAAGTCATCGCGATCTCCCCTGAAGGGATTAAGCGTGTGCTCATTGAGGGCGATCATCTGCTCGCCGGGGAGCAGATCGAGACAGGTGCTTCGGGCGCAGTTTCGCTGCAACTCAACGATGGCCGGGTTCTGGACGTTGGACGCGACAGCGAATGGAGTGCCGTCAACCCGCAAGTCAGCACTCAGGTAAGTGGCCAGACGGACGCACAATTGGCGGCCAGCTCGGCCCCATCTACCGCAGAGCTGCAAAAAGCTATCGCCGACGGCGTCGACCCGACCAAAGCCTTCGAAGCGGCTGCTGCTGGTACTCAAGTGGTTGACGTCGGCCCTGGCGGTGAAGCCGGTGGTGGTCACTCGTTCGTGGTACTGGATGCCACGGCTGCCACTGTTGCGCCGACCATCGGCTACAGCACCGCGGGCCTAGGCAATGGCACCGGCACTACCACTGAGCAGACCGACGGCACCACGCAGCTGCGGGCTTCGACCCTGACCCTGACCGCGACCCAGTCGCTGGCCGAAACCGGCGGCGTGCTGACCTATACGGCCACTGTTACCCAGGCGCCGCTGAGCACGCTGACTATTACCCTGTCTAACGGGCAGAGCATCGTGATTGGCGCCGGCCAGCTGACGGGCACAGTCAACGTAGCCTTCGCTTCCGAAAACACCCCTTACATCGACGCGCATACTGTGTCGGTCACCGTGACCGGTACCACTGGCGGCCAGGGCCTGTCGATCACTACCGACCCGACCCCGGCGATCACCCAGATCACCGATACCATTGACCCTACCCAGGTCAGCATCACTGCCCCGACCTCTACGGTGGGCGAAGGCAGCTCACTGACCTACACCATCAGTGTGGCCAACGCGCCACAGACCAACCTGGTGCTGACCCTTTCCGATGGCAACACCGTGACCATCGTGGCGGGCACCAAGTCGGTCGACTACACCGTGAACGTGGGTGATGCCGACCACGGCAACCGCCCTGACGACATCTATAGCCAAGGTACCACCAGCACCACCTTGAGCGTGACGGGTGTGTCCAACGGCGCCGATGGCAACCTGGAATCCGTGGTCACCACAGGGGCCACGGTAACTACCAATATCGTCGATGCCCTGACCGGTTCCGGCACTGATACCAAAATCGGTTTCATTTCGGGCTCGGACACGGTCAACGAAGGTTCGGCTGGCACTTACACGTTGAACGTGCCAACTACCACTGCGCCGTTGGTGTTGACCCTGACCTACACCGGTACCGCCTCCAACGGCGCGGACTTCACCGGTACCACTACCGTGACCCTCCCGGCGGGCCAGAACAGTTTCAACATCAGCACCCTGACTGACAGCCTGCTGGAAGGTAACGAAAGCATCACCCTGACCCTGACCGGTGTGTCGGGCGGTGGTTTGGAAAGTCCGACCGTGGATGCGACGCTTAGTAGCGTCACCACCACCATCATTGACCAGACCCCAGCCGAAGCGACCGGCAGCACCGTCGGCGGCACTGAAGACACCGCCACGACCCTGATCTGGGCCGATTTCGGCGTCCAAACCGGCAGCAGCAATGCTGATTTGGGTATGCGGATCAACAGCGTGCCAACCAATGGCACCCTGACCCTGACGGAAACCGTCAATGGCGTTTCTACCACCGTGACCGTCACGGCCGGCACCGTCATCACCAAGGCCGATATCGACAACGGCAAGCTTGTGTTTACCCCGGATGCCAACGCAGCGAGCACCCCGAGCGATTCAACGGTATTCGCGCAGATCAACTTCACCACCCTGAATAACGCCACGTCGGCCACGCCGGTCGAAGGCACCACTACCACCGTCAACCTGACCATCGCGGCAGTGGCTGACGCCGCAACCTTCAGCGCACCTGCCGCCAGTACCGGCAACGAAGACAGCGCGATCACCATTAAACCGATCACCGTCAGCTTCGCCGACAACGATGGCTCGGAAGTGCACAGTATTACTGCCAGCACCCTGCCGGTAGGCAGCGTACTGAGCGACGGCTCCCACTCGGTCACTGTAGGCGACAGCGGCAGCGTAGACATCACCACCTGGTCGCTGTCGACCCTGACCGTGACGCCGCCGGCCAACTACAACAGCGATCTGAACGGCAACATCAGCCTGACCGTTACAGCTGTCTCTACCGAGACCAGCAACGGTGATACCGCGACCTCTACCCAGACTTACCCAGTGGTGGTCAACGCGGTCAACGATGCGCCGATCGCTACGGCCAGCACTGCCGCTGTGACCGAAGACACCACGGTTACCGGTCAACTGCAGGCTACCGACGTCGACAATGGCGACGTGCTGACCTACACCGTCAAGGCGTCGGATACGCCGGCCGGTTTCA
>NZ_JAMFRV010000412.1 GCF_026224925.1 Pseudomonas sp.
AATCGCAGCCTGTTCATGGCCGATGCAGACAACCCACCGGATCTGAGTCGAGGGTTCGATGCCAACGGTAATCTGTTGCAGCTCGAGGGCGTGCAAGTCATGAGCTGGGATGCACGCAACCAGTTACAGAGGGTGACTCAGGTGCAACGGGCTGACGGGTCGAACGACGACGAAGTGTACGTTTACGGCGGCGATGGCCAGCGTCGACGCAAAGTGCGAGTGCAGCAGGCCAAGGCGCTCATCCATGTCGCTGAGACTCGCTATCTGCCGGGGCTGGAGATCCGCACCAACACGGCCAAGCGCGAGGTGTTGCATGTGGCAACGGTACAAGCGGGGCGTTGCAACGTGCGGCGGTTGTACTGGCATCAGAGTCGCAATGCTTTGCCAAATCCGCAGCTGCGCTACAGCTTGGACGACCAAAGGGAGAGCAGTGTGCTGGAGCTGGACGGCGGGGCCGACGTCATCAGCCACGAGGGCTACTATCCATATGGCGGTACGGCTTGGTGGGCAGCCAGAAGCCAAGCCGAGGCCGACTATAAGACCGTTCGTTACTCAGGCAAAGAGCGCGATGCGACGGGGTTGTATTACTACGGCTTTCGGTACTACGCGCCCTGGTTGCAGCGTTGGATCAATCCAGACCCGGCGGGGGATGTGGACGGTTTGAACGTTTATCTCATGGTGAAGTGCAATCCGATTACGCTTATAGATAACACCGGACTGCTGAGCGAGGCAGCTCAAGAAGTGCGATCAAAAATAGATCGGCATAAGAAAATACTCTCCGTCATAACCTCTCGGACTATAGATATCGAGCGAACGATTCAAAATCACGAAAGCTGGATAAGTCGCTTACTCGAGGCTGGAGGGCGTGTCGCCAACATACTCACTAAGGGTTTCATACGTGGCGCTGGTGGTGCTGTAGGTGCAGCGTTGGGCGGAGTAGCTGGCGCTATAGTGGGCGGTGCACTCGGGGCATTGATCGGGACGAGTCTGGGGAAAAAGCAAATTGCTAAAAGAGCTGGAAAATATTTCAATAACATCATGAAGGCACACGGCATACAGCCACGCAGGATCAATCTCACTGGGAACGAACTGGATCCTGACCACGTTATTGTCTCGGCACTCTCGAAAGACAAGTCATCCAAGACACCTGACAAAATATTCAAAAAAATCACAAAAAAAATTATCGCTCCCCTGGGTGGAAAATTAGTAAAAACCCTAGGGGTCGATGTTTTATCATTGCCCGAAGAGTACTGGGCCGCATCGCATAAGATTACAGATGACAAGCTGATTGCGATTGATGCCGACATTAGCGTGCTATCCGGCATTGTAAAAGCACGGGTTGTGGACTTGAACAAGGAAATCAATGCCCTAGGGGATGATGCTTCGTCGCTGTCAGTCGACAAACAAAACCTGTCAGAGGAGTCGCAATTGTTGCTGCAAACACTCGTCACGACCAAGGAAGTGATTGGCGCATATCGGATTAGCTCATTGCCCCATAACCTCAGATAGAACAAGCAGTTGTGTCATTGACTTGATTTGAATGTGTCGCCCTGTCGAAGGGCGAAGTCGTCGGCAGTCCAACTATTCGCTTGTTCGAGATTCGCCCATCAGTTGCAGCTAATGTGAGGCGAGACTTCAGCTCCCCTGAAGCAATTTTGGCTCTTCGAAGAAGTAATCTTGCCATGACGCAGGTTTGTTCTTGATCGCCCCAACCCTGAACATGAAGTCCGCCACAGGGTAAGTGCTTTTTGGCGTGATGGTGAATTCAAACAGCGGATCGCTGATGATTTTGATCAGCGCATCGCGGTCGATTTTAGCCTTGGTTACACGGATATAAGTGTCTGCCGCGCCGGGCTTGTCCTTAGCGATGTAATCCGCAGCGTCGGCCAGCGCTTCAACGAACGCACGATAGGTTTTAGGGTTGTCGTTGCGAAACTTCTCGGTGGCGAACAATACAGTGGGCGAGTTCGGGCCCAGTAGGTCGTAGGAGTTGAGCACCACATGCACATTGGGGTTTTGCAACTCCTGTTCCTGGAACGGCGGGTTGGAAAAGTGTCCGGTGAGTTCAGTGCCACCGGAAATAATCGCCGACGTGGCGTCTGGGTGCGGCAAATTGACGGTGTATTTATCCAGCCGTGCGTAGTCCTGGTCACCCCAGAGTTTGGCCGAGGCTATCTGCAAGTAACGCGACTGAATCGACACGCTGACCGCGGGCACCGCAATGCGGTCTTTCTCGGTGAAATCGGCAATGGTTTTAACCTGAGGGTTGTTGCTCACCAGGTAATAAGGGAAGTTACCCAGCGATGCCACGGCCTTGACGTTCTGCTTGCCGTGGGTACGATCCCAAACGGTCAGCAGCGGGCCAATACCGGCGCCGGCGATGTCGACAGCCCCAGCGAGCAGTGCGTCGTTAACGGCGGAACCTCCCGATAATTGCGTCCAGTCGACCTTGATCGTAACGCCGTCCTCTTTCCCGTGTTTCTCGATCAATTGCTGATCACGAACCACGTTGAGCAACAGGTAAACGATACCGAACTGTTCTGCGATGCGCAGTTGCCCTTCAGCGTGTGCCGGTGCGGCTGTTACCAAACCCGCAGTGAGCACGCTCAGGGTCAGTGCAGCACTTAGCGTCAAACTGGCGAGTTTATGGGGTTGTCGTGTAAACATTAAAACGCTCCGGAGCAGGTCGGATCGCTACAGTGCGTCCGACTTATTACCGGACCTTACCGTTATAAAAGAGAAATTTTAAATACCGTAAGGCTATAAGAATAGGTCGTTTATTTAGCGGGTTTCTTACCTCGTTCATAGGCATGTGCGTGGCCGAACAGGCATAACCTTAGACGCAGATATTCTTATTCCGCCTGTCATCTTCTGAGTAAATTGGACTTCATGTCCCAACTTCCCCGGAGGATTTCCATGGGTTGCCATCAACAAGACCTCACCCCGCCGTTTGTGACTGGCGAGCTGAACTATCTGCTGGACGACGGCGTGCGTCCGGCCAATTACACGTACGTCAGGCCCGACGGCCAGCCTCAGCGCACTGGCACCCTGCAACCGACCAAGGTGAGTATCCATAACGCACGCTTGCTCGATCAGCCGGCGAGACTTGATAGTCAAGGTTTCCAGCGAGTCGAACAGGCCAGCGCCGTCGCCAATCTGGAAGACGAAGAGCAAGTGCGCAATGACTATTACCCCGAAGCGGACGCGCTGATTCGACAACAGACGGGTGCGGTAAAGGTGGTGATCTTCGACCACACCATTCGGATTGACCAGCCGGGCCGCGAAGCGCAAGGCCTGCGCGAACCGGTGCGTTATGTGCACAACGACCAGACCGAGCGCTCAGCCATTCGCAGGGTCCGCGATCACCTGCCAGGCGACGAGGCGGAGCAACGGTTACTCAAACGTTTTGCGATCATCAACCTGTGGCGACCCATCGGCGGACCGGTATTCAGCACGCCACTTGCGCTGTGCGATGCGGCCAGCATCGAACCCGACGATTTACTGCCCAGCGACCTGATCTACAAAGACAAGGTCGGCGAGACATTTTCGGTCCGTGCTAACCCGAATCACCGCTGGTATTACTATCCGCAACTGCGCCCCGAAGAAGCGCTGCTGCTGAAAATCTACGATTCGCACAGCGGCGTGGCGCGACTGAGCGCGCATACGGCGTTTGATGATCCGAATACACCGGCTGATGCGCCACCGCGTCGCAGTATCGAGTTGCGTGCTTTGGTATTTTTCGATGATTGAAACGGACGTTTTTGGCTAGGCAGTGGCGGTGACGACAACGCTCAGTGGCGCGCCGCGGGATAGCGAGCCATAGATCGGGCAAACCGTGGTAAAGCGCCCAGCCAAGCTCTCGGCCTGTGATTGGGTCAAGCCTGTGAAGTGCAGTTCCAGTCGAATCCACTCGTAGTGCCCGGGTCGGTTTTCATCGATCTGCGAATCTGCCTGCAGACGCAGGTCACGAAGGTCCAAATTGTCTTGGCGAGCTTCGTCTTCGATCACTGCCTGCGCGCAGGTCAGCAGCGCTGCCAGCAATAACTCCTGCGCGCTCCAGCCTTGGCCGCTGCCACCTCGCGCGGGGCTGGCGTCGGCCACAAGGTTTTGGTCTCGGGCGCTCAGCAGGTAACGGCCTGGTTGGCGACTGAGTTGTGCGGTGACATTAGCCATGACGAAATCCTTATTAATTGGCCGGGCGTTGGAGGCCCAAGTGATCACGTAGGGTGCTGCCGCTGTACTCACGACGGAACAGTCCTGCTGCTTGCAACTGCGGAATCACCAGACGGGCAAAACTTTCCAGGCCCCCTGGCAGATAAGGCACTTGAATCATAAATCCATCGCAGGCGTTTTCTTGGTACCAGCGCTGCATGTTGGCGCTGACCGCGTCCGCAGATCCAATAAACTCACGCAATGGGCCCATTCCGTAACGATGGCCCAGCTCACGTAAACCGATCCCGCTTTTGCGTGTCAGCTCCGCTACTTCTTTATAGTGACCTTGGACACCCGATACTTCCATTTCAGGTAGTACTTGGTCTTGGGGGAAGCTGGCCAGGTCGGTATCAAGGTGATACGACAGCGTTGAGAGACCCGCTTGCGATTCAGTTAACGCACTTAGCAATCGCTCCTGCTCAAGCGCAATGGCCTCAGTTTCGCCAACGATCGGCACGATACCAGGCAGGATTTTTAGGCTCTGCGGGTCGCGTCCGAAGCGTTGGGCGCGCTCTTTCATTTCGGCATAAAAGGCTTTGGCCGATTCTAGCGAAGAGTGCGTAACGAAGATGACGTCGGCCCATTTGGCAGCGAAGTCGCGGCCACGGCCAGAGGCGCCTGCCTGGATAAATACAGGACGCCCCTGAGGTGAGCGGCTGACATTAAGCGGGCCGCGCACGTTGAACCATTTTCCTTCATGGTCGATAGCAGAAACACCGTCAGGACGGGCATAGAGCGGCGTGACGGGATCGCGCACTAGCGCATCGTCGCGCCAGCTGTCCCACAGTTTGCAGGTTACTTCAACGAACTCTTCAGCTCGATCATAACGTTCGTCCCGTGACAGCTGCTCGGTGCGGCCGAAGTTGGCAGCTTCGGATTGTTGAAACGAGGTCACGATATTCCAGGCACTACGGCCGGCGCTCATGTGGTCCAGGGTCGCAAAGGCTCGCGCTACCGCATAGGGTTCGAAATAGGAGGTGGATAAGGTGCTGGCCAGGCCCAAGTGCCGTGTGGTGGCGGCAATAATGGAAAGCACGATCATCGGGTCCAGGCGCAACGCCCCTAATGCGCCATGGCGCAGTTGACTGTCATGGCTGCCCTCATGACGGTTAGGGATGGAGAGAATGTCTGGCAAAAAAAGCATGTCGAATTTGCTGGCCTCCAGCAAACGCCCTAGTTCGGTGTAGTAGGCCGCGTCGAGGATGTTGCGATCTGCTGCAGGATGGCGCCAACCACCATGACAGCCTGAGACAGGACCCGCAGCAGCGAAAGCGGCGAGATGCATTTGCTCAGTACGAACAGCGGCCATTTTTGATATTCCAGATAACGATAATAAATAGGTTTTTTAACGGACAATCTTTGTTATTAGATAGGCTGCTACTTAAATCTCGAAATAATATTTAGACATATTCTTATGAATTCAAAGTCTTTATCCCTCTTTTCAGTTTGTGCTTACTCTCTGCGCCCTCATTTGGCCTCGCCACGCTCTAGCCCATACCTCATGGCCGAGTATCGCGATACGAAGCCGACCTAGCGCTCGTCGAAGGACTCATTCAATGCAGCAAAAATCGTTAATCGTTGCCGTCGGGCTAAGCGTCCTCGCGAGCTGGGCCCATGCTGAGCCCTTGAAGATTGGCACGGTCTTATCGACCACGGGTGCCGCAGCGTTTCTCGGCGAGGACATGCGCGATGGTATGCAACTGGGCATTGATGATGTGAACCGCGACGGTGGGGTAAATGGTGAGCCCGTGCAGTGGGTGTTCTACGACGCAGAAAGCCAGACAGCCAAGGCGCTTGCTGCCACACGCCGCTTGTTGGCTCAGGATCGTGTGGATGTAGTGGTCGGCGGCGGCAATATGAGCGGTATTGCCCAAGCGATGGTGCCCATGGTCCAGCAGTTCAAGACGCCTTTCATTTCTACCGAAGGAGCCTTGTCCATCGTCTCACCCGTCGCCGAAAGGCCATGGGTATTTAAGAGCACAGTGGATGATCGTCAAGTGTTCGAGCGTCTCGCCAGCTACCTGCATAAACAGGGCATAACCCGTTTGACCCTGCTGCACGATACGAGTGGTTTCGGCCAATCCGCCGCTGAAGAGTTTAAGGCGCTTGCGCCAGAACTGGGCCTGAGCGCCACGCTGGAAGCTTTCGCGCCAGCTGATACAGATCTGACCTCCCAACTGACGCGGATCAAGAACAGCGATGCGCAAGCGGTGTTGTGCTGGACCGTCACCCCGGCGGGCGTGATTTTTATCAAACAGGCCCGTCAACTGGGCCTTAAGCTGCCATTGATTCATAGCTATGGGTTTGTCAGTCAGCGCTATATGGAGCTTGCGGGTGCTGACGCCGAGGGCGTGTTATTTACCTCAGTCAAGTTCCCGGTAGGGCAGGACCTCCCGGTCGCAGACGTCCAGAAGGCTCCAATCAGTAAACTTACCGAGGAGTTCAAAGCCCGTTTCGGCCGGGAACCGAATCAATATGTAGCGCAGAGTTATGACGCTATTTTGTTGGCCGCCAAAGCCTTCACGATAGGCCACGGCGACAAGGCAAAAAGCCGTGATGCGCTAGAGCAACTGCAGAATTATCCGGGCGTCAGCGGTACGTTCAACTTTTCCCCTCAGCGACACTCGGGCCTCGCCGACAGCGACATTGTCATGTTGCGTTGGCATGACGGTC
>NZ_JAMFRV010000413.1 GCF_026224925.1 Pseudomonas sp.
CGATGCGATCGTCATCGGCGCATCGGCCGGTGGTGTGGCTGCGTTGCTGAACATTTTTTCCGCGTTGACCCCCCGTTTTCGCTTGCCAATTATTGTTGTGCTGCACCTGTCGAGCGAGCGCCGCAGCCGTTTGGCTGAGGTCTTCCAGCAGCACTTGGCGATGCCGGTCAAAGAAGTCGATGACAAGGAGGTCATTGCTGCTGGCACGCTGTACTTTGCCGCACCCGGTTACCACGTCTCGGTGGAGAGTGATTTAAGCCTGTCGTTGAGCCTGGAGGATCGGGTACACCATTCTCGTCCCAGCATTGACATCCTCTTCGAGTCTGCCGCCGACACCTTTGGCCGACGCTTGGCGGGCGTGCTCCTGACGGGCGCCAATGTGGACGGCGCGCGGGGGCTGGCGCAAATCAAGCAACAGGGCGGGTTTACGCTAGTCCAGGACCCGAACACGGCTCAGGTGTCCATCATGCCCGAAGCCGCGCTGGCACTGAGCGCACCTGATTACATCCTGTCGTTGAATGAAATTGGCCAAATGCTTGTCGAGCTGGAAAGAATCGCATGCTAAGTGAAGTCCAAGCCAAACTGCTGATCGTTGACGATCTGCCAGAAAATTTATTGGCCCTTGAAGCGCTGATCAAACGTGAAGACCGCGCCGTCTATAAAGCGTTGTCCGCTGATGAGGCGCTGTCGCTGTTACTGCAGCATGAGTTCGCGCTGGCCATCCTCGACGTACAGATGCCGGGGATGAACGGTTTCGAGCTGGCGGAGCTGATGCGCGGCACCGAAAAAACCAAGAATATCCCCATCGTTTTTGTCAGCGCTGCAGGTCGCGAGCTTAACTACGCCTTCAAAGGCTACGAGAGTGGCGCAGTCGACTTTCTGCACAAACCGCTGGATATCCATGCGGTGAAAAGCAAGGTCAATGTCTTCGTCGATCTTTATCTTCAACGCAAGGCGATGAAACACCAGGTCGAAGCGTTGGAGCGCAGTCGTCAGGAGCAGGAAGCGCTGCTCAAAAAGCTCCAGGTCACGCAGAACGAGCTGGAGCATGCGGTGCGTATGCGCGACGACTTCATGTCCATCGTTTCCCATGAAGTGCGCACGCCGCTCAACGGGCTGATTTTGGAAACCCAACTGCGCAAACTGCATTTAGCGAAAGACAATACGGCTGCGTTCACCCTGGATAAGCTTCGGGCGATGGTGGATCGCGACGAGCGACAGATTCAAAGCCTGATCCGGTTGATCGAAGACATGCTCGATGTGTCACGCATTCGCACTGGCAAGCTGTCAATTCGTCCCAGCCGATTCGACTTGGCGCAATTGGTCAGTAACCTGCTGGAGAGCTTCTCGGCGCAGATAACCGCGGCTGAAACCACGGTTTCGCTGGTAGCCGATGAGCCAGTGGTGGGGACCTGGGACGAATTTCGCATTGAACAAGTGGTTGCCAACCTCCTGACTAACGCGCTGCGCTATGGTGCTCACCGCCCCATCGACGTTCGGGTCTATAGCCAGGATGGCCACGCGCGAGTGGATGTTCTTGATCAAGGGATTGGCGTTAGCGAAGAGAACCAAAAGCGAATTTTCCAACAGTTCGAGCGGGTGTCAGCCAAGCATGCCATCGCCGGTTTGGGTTTGGGCTTGTTCATCTCCGAACAGATCGTCACCGCACACGCGGGCACCATCACGGTGAAAAGTGAGGAGGGTGCGGGATCATTGTTCCGGGTCTGCCTGCCACTTTGATGCCCAATAGGAGTTATCGGACAGGCGACGCAACCTCCGCCGCACTCTATGGTCGTAATGGCAGAGAAATAAAGCCAAAGGCATTCACATGAGCTCTGATGCAGAAAACGTCGTACTTATTGTCGAAGACGAGCCGCTGATTTTGATGCTGCTCGCCGATTACTTATCGGGGGAGGGCTACAAGGTGTTGCAGGCTGAGAACGGTGAGCAAGCGTTTGAAATCCTGGCAACCAAGCCTCATCTGGATTTGATGATCACCGATTACCGTCTGCCCGGTGGCATTTCCGGGGTGATGATCGCTGAACCGGCCGTCAAGTTGCGCCCTGAATTGAAAGTCATCTTTATCAGTGGTTACCCTGCGGAAATCACCGAGTCTGGCAGCGCTATCGCTTTTAAAGCACCGATACTGGCCAAACCGTTCACCATGGACACGTTGCATAACCAGATCAAACTTCTGTTGTGCTAGTCCCAGGGGTATAGGGTGGCGGTGGTAAAGCACGTTCAGGCTTCAATCATTTCCCGTACTTTTGCTGTCAAGTGATCGAAAGCAAATGGCTTGGTGATCATTTGCATGCCTGAATCGAGAAAGCCTGCACGTACGGCTGCGTGTTCTGCATAACCGGTAATGAACAACACTTTCAGCGCCGGACGCAATTGCCTCCCTATCTCCGCCAACTGTCGGCCGTTCATCCCAGGCAGGCCAACGTCGCTGATCATCAAGTCAATGCGCTGCGAGGATTCCAGGATGGGCACGGCGCTGTGTGCGTCGCTAGCCTGAATGAAGGCGTAGCCAAGTTCGCTAAGAACCTCACTGACCAGCACCCTTACCGCTTGGTCGTCCTCGACGATCAGAACCGTTTCGCCTTCTTTGGCGTAGGGGGCGTTACTTTGATAAGCCTGTTCATCCTGCTCTTCTTCCCCTGGGAAGCGCGGCAGATAAAGGCGGACCGTGGTGCCTACAGAGACTTCGCTTTGAATCGCTACATGGCCGTGCGACTGTTTGCTGAAGCCATAGATCATCGACAGGCCGAGGCCGGTGCCTTGGCCAATGGGCTTGGTGGTGAAGAACGGGTCAAATGCGCGGTTGATGACGCTTTGTGGCATGCCGCAGCCGGTGTCGCTCACGCTCAGGACTACATATTCTCCGGGCTGTAAGTTCTCATGAACGCTGGTGAAATTTTTATCGAGACGCTGGTTGTACGTGGTTACAACTAGTTGGCCACCTTCAGGCATGGCGTCACGAGCGTTCAATACCAGGTTGAGCAGGGCGCTTTCGAGTTGATTAGGGTCGGCCTCTGCGGTCCACAATTGCTTGTCCAATTGTATGTCCAGGCAGACACTTTCATTGAGGCTGCGGTGGATCAGTTCGCCCATGGAGTCAACCAACAGGTTCACATTGACCGGTTTCGAATCAAGGGACTGTCGGCGGGAGAACGCCAGAAGGCGGTGGGTCAGCGCGGCGGCACGGTTGGCCGACGTCACGCCCAAGTCGATCAAGCTGTCGAGGTCTTCGGTGCTGCCACGAGACAGACGTCTGCGTAACAGTTCAAGGCTGCCGATGATACCGGTCAACATATTGTTGAAATCGTGAGCGATACCGCCCGTAAGTTGGCCAACTGCTTCCATTTTCTGCGACTGACGTAGCGCCTCCTCGTTGTGCCGCAACTGCGAGGTGCGCTCCTCAACCTGCTGCTCAAGGGTTTCATTTAGCTGGTGGAGTTGCGCTTCACCGTGCTTGCGCTCGCTGATGTCTGAGGTCACTCCGACCAACGAGCACACGTTGCCTTGCTGATCGCGAATCGCTCTGGCACGCACATCGACCCA
>NZ_JAMFRV010000414.1 GCF_026224925.1 Pseudomonas sp.
ACCGGCCACAGCTTACCAGAATGACTTTGAGGTTATCAGACAGCCCGAATTAGCGGCCGTTGGCCTCACGCCACTTGGCAAAGTCGAGGGCGGTTTGCTCCGAGGTGGCCGGATAAAGCCCGACGATTGAGTAACCGAGAAGCACCTGCGACAGAACGAAATCTTCGAACGCCGTCATCTGGGTACACTCTTCGGCCAGTTCATCGGCTAAGTGTGCGGGGATCACAATGACACCATCCTTGTCACCGACAATCACATCGCCGGGAAACACCGGTGCGTCGCCGCAGCCGATCGGCACATTGATGTCGATCGCCTGGTGTAGCGTCAGATTGGTGGGCGCCGAGGGGCGCTGGTGAAAGGCTGGAATAGCCAAATCAGCAATCTCAGCAGAATCACGGAAACCGCCATCGGTCACTACACCTGCCACGCCACGCATCATCAATCGGGATATCAGGATTGAGCCCGCGCTCGCTGCGCGGGGGTCTTTTCGACTGTCCATCACCAGCACAGCGCCAGGTGGGCAGGTTTCAACGGCCTTGCGCTGCGGATGCTCAGGATTGCGAAAAACTTCAAGACCATTAAGGTCTTCGCGTGCAGGCATGTAGCGAAGCGTGAAGGCCTCGCCAACCATGCTATGAGCCATATCACCCAGCGCAACGACGCCTTGAATGGCCTGCTGTCGGAAGCCACGCTTGTACAAAGCTGTCGCGAGCGTGGCAGTGCTGATGTGCTTGAGAAGTTCGCGCGTCTCGGCAGAAAGTTTTGTCATGGGGCACTCCTTGATTGTCAGATGTGTTCTTGTAAGTGGTGGCTGAGCTGTTCTCCAATTGCTTCGGCCAGCGCGCGCCGGGCGGCTTCCGTTGCAGCAGGATTGATATCAGCCAGTTCAAAGCGTTTGAGGCGCAGGTAATCAGCATTCAACTCATCAAGCCGATTGACGCCTAATAGACCCATGTCCGCACGAATTTCTGACTTCAATAGATCGATCGCGTGTGCCACACCGGCCAATCCACCGACTGTAGCGGCGTAGTTGAAAGGCCGCCCAATGAAAGCACATTTCGCTCCCAGCGCTATGGCCTTAAGCACATCAGTACCGCGCCTGAAACCACTGTCGATCATCACTTCCATTCCCTCACTGGCTGCGACGACGTGGGGCAGCATTCTTAGCGCAGACACGGCCCCGTCCAACTGGCGACCTCCATGATTGGAAACAATCACGCCGTCGACACCCGCCGCTCTGGCAGTTCGCGCGTCATCGGGGTGCAGGATGCCTTTAAGCACCAGCGGGCCCGACCAACGCTTGCGGATCAGCCGGATCGCCTCCCAGTCGAGGTGCTCACGCCCATTGAAGTCACGATTGGCATGACGGGAAACAAGCGGCTCGCCACGATGTGCCGTGGCGTTTTCGAAATGTGGCATTCCATGCTGCCAAATGGTTCTCAAAAATGTCCCTACCGACCAAGGCAAGTGTGTCACTCCGTCCATGAACAGACGCAGTCCTGGCCGCAAAGGCGTTTTGAAGCCAGTGCGCAGGTTGTTCTCACGATTTGGGACCACGGCCGAATCCACAGTCACTACCAACGTGGCAATACCCGCGGCCATAACCCTGTCCACCAATGCTTCGATGGCGTCAAAGGTCTGCGGCATATAGGCCTGGAACCAAGTACCTGGTGCAGCCTGATTGACCTCCTCAAGACTGATCAGCGCGGCGCTGCTGAGAATCATCGGAATGCCAGCAGCGGCAGCGGCCCGGGCTTGGCAAAGGTCGCCGCGATAGCCTGATAAAGCGCTCACGCCCATCGGCGCTATGCCGAACGGTGACTCGTAGCGAACACCGAAGAGCTCAACAGCTTGAGAGCGTTGCGAGACATTACGCAGTACCCGTGGAACAAACCCTAGCTCATCGAAGGCGGCGCGGTTGTCAGACAGCGTCGCATTGTCTTCGGTCGCCCCACTGATGTAGCCAAACACAGGACGAGGGAGGTGGCGCTTGGCAGCGGCCTCGAAATCATTCAACGAGAGAAATTGCTGCAAGTGCCGATCAACCGATTTTGAGGAAAAGAACATTAAGGAAATCCTTCAGGACATGTCAGCGGTTGCTACTGGCCAGCAAAGGCTTGCCGGGCTCCCCAGATACGGACCGAGGCTGGGTTCTGACGAAAAACACCAGCACTGCGGCAATCACGGAAGTGGCTGCAAGACCGTACAGACCACCTTGGATAGAACCCGTATTTTGTTCCAGAAAACCAAACGTCGTGGGCGCTACAAACCCACCCAGATTTCCAACTGAGTTAATCAAAGCAATCACCGCAGCTGCCACCCGGCTGTCCAGGTAGCCCTGTGGGATGGGCCAGAACAGTGAAGAAGCGGCTTTAAATCCAATCGCAGCAAAACAGATCGATACGAACGCGAACAACGGCGCACCGGTCGTGGATAGGAACAGACCAAGCGCTGCGATCAACAACGTTGCTGCAACCCACGCTTGCTGATATCTCCATTTCGTAGCGGCTGATGCAAACACATACATCGCTGCGATCGAGATAATCCAGGGGATAGAGTTGAGCGAGCCCACCTCAAAATCGGAAAGATTGGTGCCCAAGGTTCGAATCACACCCGGCAGCCAAAATAATGCAGCGTAGATGGTCAGCTGAATGCAGAAGTAGATAAAGCAGAACAGCCCGATTTGCGGATCACGCAGCAGTTTCCACGCAGAAACATGCCCGCCCTGCCCGGCCTCGCGCTGGGATTGTTCCTGTTCAATCGAGCCAATCAAAGCGGCTTTTTCCGCGCAATTCAGCCATTTTGCCTCGCTAGGACGCGACACCAGCCAGAACCAGACAAAGCCGCTGACTATGACCGAAACCACACCTTCGATGATGAATAACCATTGCCACCCATGCAGGCTGAAACCCTCTACTTTCAATATCAGCCCTGTGAGCGGTCCGGAAATAATTGACGAAAGCGCCGAACCGCTCAGGAAAAGAGCGATGGCCTTGCCCCTTTCTTTCGCTGGTAACCACTGGGTGAAGTAGTAAAGCACCCCAGGAAAGAAGCCAGCTTCGGCAGCGCCCAACAGAATCCTGGCAATGTAGAACTGGGTTTCGTTCTGCACGAATGCCATCAGCACTACAACGACGCCCCACGTCGCCATGATGCGGGTTAGCCAGGCTCGCGCACCAAACCGTTGCATCAGCATGTTTGACGGTATTTCAAACAGCGAATACGTCAGGAAAAACAAACCTGCGCCGAGACCATATGCAGCCGCACCGATGCCTAGATCCGTTTCCAGATGGCTGCGCACGAAGCTGATGTTGACCCGGTCGATATAGTTGATCATGAACATAAGAATGAAAAGTGGCAGTACATGCCGCTTTACCTTGCTGACCGCGGTGCGCAAATCGGAGGTGTCGTGCACCCCAAGCGAATGCTCGTTCAAGTGAAAGTCCCCATTGTTATTTTGGATTGTGGAAACCACGACTGCTGTCTGACAGCAGCTCGAAAGCAAAGCTACACTGACTCATGTTGTCTGACAACAAGTATTGCAGTCTGACAATAAAGTGGGGGGCGCACTCCCCCCTCAATAAATCCGAACAACACCAGTAGTCGATCTGCTTAGTCTCATGGGGAAGGTATCGACTGGGTCGACTTGAGTAGCGCGCAAGCCGCCTCGTGTCGGTATTCACTGGGCGTCTGTTTCATTTCAGATCGGAAATGTCGGTTGAAGTTGGACAGATTGCAGTAGCCGACTTCGAAGCAGATATCGGCCACTGACATTTTCGTTTGCAACAATAACCGGCACGCACGCTGTATGCGCAGCTTGCCCATCAGGTCGATAAAACCGTGGCCAGTAACGCGCTTGAAGAAGCGCGAAAAACCTGGCTCGCTCATGCTTAGTTGCTCCGCGATGACCGACAATCGCACGTCCCCGGTTAACTCTTTCAGCAGGTAATCGAAGGCCTTGTGCACCCGCTCGTAATTTCTCGCGTCCAGGTTCGGCGCATAAAACGCGCTCGCCAGACAGTGAGCTTCACGCTTCGGCGCGTCCACCAATGTATTCAGCAGCTGCAGGAACAGCACCAGGCGATGCAAGCCTTGGGCTGGGCCAATGGCTTCGAGTAAGCACGCAGCTTTCAGCGCTGTCCCGCCAGTGAACTCCAACCCGCGCCGGGCACGATCAAACAGCGTTTGCAGGTCCCCGAGCTCTGGCATCGTCCGACGCAGGGCCAGCAACCCCGCACCATCGAACTGAAGGACAACGTCACGCCCTACCACACTCTCGCCTGGGGCAAGATCGCTCATCCAGTCGTGGGGCAGGTCCGGACCGATCATTGCCACATGACCCGCCTCAAACGCCCCAATGTAATCACCCGCGACCAGTTTGCCGCTGCTGTGGCGGATCAGATGGATTTCAAATTCGGGATGATGGTTCCAGCGCGCCAACGCATAGGGATAGTCGTGTTCGTACCACCGAAAGCTGTGCTCAGGCCCGGACAAAATGACTTCCAGTTCGGCCGGGCGTTGCTCGAATAAAGCGCTGCGGCTATTTGGCATGGGCTGCCCCTTTTATAGTTGTGTGGGCTACATCGGGATGAACAATACGCTGTATGGATCACCGCCTACTAGGTGCGCATTTACGTGGAACCGATACTTTTTTAACCCGCTAGAGAACTCCCAAGAGGGTAAAAAAAGTATC
>NZ_JAMFRV010000415.1 GCF_026224925.1 Pseudomonas sp.
AATTATAGCCAAAGCAACTGGTGTCGTTACGTGTTTATAATTACTGGTGCACGACTCTATTTGCTGCTTGAAGAGGCTGGTTCTCGACGGTTACAACACACTTCGGCCTGCAAGCCTTCTCTGGTTTATTAGCGAGCTGGTTTGCCAATCAAGGAGCGATACTCGTTTGCCGTCGCCGGGCGGCGGCCCAGTAGAGCGGCCATATCTTTAGCCATGTTGAACATTTGCAGGTTGTCGGACAGACGCTCGTCGCTGTTTGGATATTTCCACGGCGTATCCTCGGTACCTACTCGGATATGAAGACCCATCATGGTCGCCAAGGTCGTCATATAAAGCGTTGAGCGACCGGAGGCACACACCGAAATAGTGCCAGTGGGATCAATTTTACGGATCTGGTTAACCATCAGAAACAGATGCTGTGCCATGTCTTGCGCATCAGGAACCCAAGTGCCTGAAATTAAAGTGCGACCTATGTTGAAAGGAAGGCCATAAAGGATGAGCCAATTATACGGCCCCTTCAGGATCCCTGTGTCGATCAGGCGGCGCTTCGCCAATTCGATTTCACCAGAACTGTGAACTGCCAATTCGGGCTTTACGCCATAGGTTTCTAACGTCTGTATCGCATGGGTTGCGAATGCCTCTGGGTGGCCAGGTGCGCAAGGCGCTACTTCGGCTAGACCGGAGGTGACGGGGCTCATGCACGTTTCAAAGGAATCACCGTTCAATACGTTCAGATTCACCACAAAGTCGTTGCCAAACCGTGCACGCAAGGGTTCTAGAACCTGCGAGTAGGCCTCGACAGGGGGGAGGTCGCGATCAAGGCGGCGCCCTTTGTTATCAGTTACCCAGGTGAAGTCGACGTGAATACCGCAAGCTCCGGCCTCAATTACTTGAGTTGCCGACTCGATATAATCCTCAATCGAAGTCGGATTTCCGCTCTCGCTGTTGGATTCGCCGAAACGACCCGAGACTGCGACGTTGATCGCTATTTCGGATGGCACGTCCCATTTTGGTTGTACTGATGCGTCTGCTGCGAAGTGGTACTCCTCCATCTCGCGCTTTGCGGCTTCCCATAGGGGTAGTGGACTACTCATGCTTCGTTCCTTTTATTGTGTTTGTGAATACATGACAAATAGGGGAGGGGTTGACCGGAAATGGTAAAAGCCTCACCCGAATTCATACTGTATCGTATGGTTTTTCAAAAATCCATACGATATCGATCTGTTTTTTGGCTGGATAGCTTTGTAGGAAGCTCATACCGCTTTGCAGGTACGTTGTGCGGCATCGCAACGATGGGCCGCATATATTTCCCAGTGGAAACGCTTTACAGGATCGCGCTGAAATCGGATGAGGAGGGCGGGAACGTGACTACCGATACGCCAAGGTCAGCAGGGGATATGGGGCTCTCGGTTGCTCGCAGTGCACGTGATGACGTACGGATCGAGTCTGTTGTAGAGCGCACAGGTGCTTGGTTTGGTCGCCTTGACATGAGGTAGAACAATGTCGGCATTGCTGGACCAACGGCACCAATAGCGATGAAGCCTGAGCTGACGTTGATAAACTCGATGCCTTTAACCTCAAAGGCAGCTGGAAGGCATGAGACACGAGCCCATTCGGTAAGGCGCTGCTTCAATTCGGTCTGCCTGACGCGCGCTCATGAGCTATCTATGTTCGCCTGGGCAATCGAAAACTTACATTGCCAGCCGCCTCGCTCGGTGCTGGTATTCAATCCGTGCCAAATTTTGCTCCACCTAGCTCACTAAAGACGCTCCGTCTGTGGGCGAAACTCACACAGCTTCCGCATCGACGAGATTCTCGATGATGCCCAGCAACGCTCGGTGCACTGTCTTGATTTCGTTTTCGGAGAGGCCGCGTACAGCGACATCGTTTAGCTCTTCCGCGATGGGTATCAAAACGCCCTTTAGGTCGCGGCCTTTGGGGGTGAGGTAGATGTAGACCTTTTTTCGGTTGCCGTCTCGAAAGCGCCGTTCGATCAGTCCTTGGGAGTCCATGGCTTTCAGTGCAGTAAATGTCGTTGGCTCCATCAGTCCGACCTGATCGCTAAGTTCCCGTTGAGTAAGGCCTTCCGTTACCCATAGCACACGGAGAAAGGCCCAGTGTCCGAAACTGACATCGTGCTCGGCCAAGCGTAGTTGCAGGCTTTTAGTCAAGACTCGCGCAGCGTCCCGGATCAAATGAGCCAGTCGGTCATCGGGAACCTCCTCTCTCCAATGGCGTAGAACATCCAGTGCCGTATGGTCGTCTTTCTGTCTCATTGGTTATCCATTTCAAAATCGTGATGCTCGCCTGCTTTCGCAGTGGAGTAAAGCAGATGTCCAAAAGGCAATGGTGTTGCCGGTTGGGATGGGCAGTCGCTTCGATAGCTTGGTCGTCTCTGTATGCGGTTTCTTCTAGTGACTCTTCCTGACGCTGCAATTTGACGCTTGCCAGTGTGGATCGAAACGGCGCGGCGCATGCGCTCGGCGATGAAGTTGGCGAGCATGATTCTCTTTGTTCCGGTTGCCAGTGCAAATTACAACTTCGCAAGCGTTTCTGTCACCACCTCAGCAAGTCAGTCTGGAAACGACTGTCTCTCAAAATCAGCCTTTTGAGCGTTATTACTCGCGCATGGTCCATGTGCGCGTCAGCAATCATCAGCGTGGTGGTGTGGCCAGACCCGATATCCGCGGCCAGCGCCCCCGCACGTTTATTCAATGGTTTCACGAAGCAGATAGAGATGACGTCGTACATCCCCCTTCTTAAAAATTGGGACGCATGTTTACGCCGGGAGCTGATCGAAAAAATGCGGGGCCGCTGGCTTGGGCGCTGAATCGGCTACTTTCGCGGCTAAATTTTTTCGTGGTACCCCCTCTTGACAGTCCGTCGATGCGTAGTATCTTAGGCATCTAACTTAGATATCTAAGTTTAATTGCATCTAGCTTTGCGCTTGCGTTGGGGAGTGTTTCAAGCCTCTCCAAAATGGAGGCGCCGTCACGGCGAGGAAGCGGAATTTGCTTGAGTGAGGGTGTGATTTGTAAAAATCAATCTCAAAGATTGATTCTCTAAGAATAAGAAAAAATCCAGCCAAAAACTGGACGTAATGGAGTTGTCGATGAGTGAGATCAAGCATTTTATCAGCGGCGAATATGTGGCCTCGCATCGTGGTTGCGCCTTCGACGACATCAACACTGCCAACAGCTCGGTGATTGCCAAGGTGTATGAGTGCAGCCAAGTCGAGATGCCTGCATGCGCTGCCCATGCTTCCCCCCAGGGTGAGTGGGTGCTTATGCCAGTGGCTGAGCGCATCGCTCTGTTGAGTTTGCCGCTGATGCTGATGACCTGGGAAGTCCGCCCAGATCTGGCCCGCGGCACCACGGTGATGGCTAAGCGCTCCGCAGTAATGCGGCATACCACCATGTCGCTTGGCCAGGTGATTAGCACAACCGAGCTTCCCAAGAGCGTCTGCAGCGAGGCGCATGGTTTCGGGCCTGATTGCGTGACCCGCCACCCCGGCATTAGCGCGTGCACCTTCACTAACTTGGCTCCAATGAAGTCACAGGCGTCGCAACCAGCAGTAGTTCCTGTGCGACTTGCGCACTCCGTTCGACGGCAGCTAGCTATCGGGTATAGGCCGCGAAGTGGGTGTACCTGGCCTCGAGTTCTACGACGAGCTTTCTAATATTCGAACTAAGTATTAGCCGGCGCCGTAGCGCGAGCGGCGAAAAGGGGAACTGGGATGGAAAAAAATAAGATTGACCAGTACGGCGACGAGCTTTTCACAGCGATGCTCGAGCGGCGCGCGGTGGCGCCACTGACCGAGCGGGAGCCGAATATTACGCTCGACGACGCCTATCACATTTCGCTGCGTATGCTCGGCCTGCGCTTGGCGGCAGGTGAGAAGGTCATTGGCAAGAAGATCGGCGTCACCAGCAAGGCAGTGCAGAACATGCTCAACGTACATCAGCCAGATTTCGGTTACCTCACCGATGCCATGGTGTTCAACAGCGGCGAGGCGGTGCCGATCAGCCAACTGCTGATCCAACCCAAAGCTGAGGGCGAGATTGCCTTCATCCTCAAGAAGGATTTGATTGGCCCAGGCGTAACTAACGCCGACGTGCTGGCCGCCACCGAATGCGTGATGCCGTGTTTTGAGATCGTTGATTCTCGCATTCGCGACTGGAAAATCAAGATTCAGGACACTGTCGCGGACAACGCCTCCTGCGGCCTGTTCGTGCTCGGCGACCAGGCGGTCTCACCGCGTCAAGTCGACCTGGCGACCTGCGGCATGGTGGTGGAGAAAAACGGCCACATCATAAGCACCGGGGCCGGCGCTGCGGCGCTCGGTTCTCCAGTCAACTGCGTGGCTTGGCTAGCCAACACCCTGGGCCGCTTCGGCATCCCTCTGAAAGCTGGCGAGGTAATTCTTTCCGGTTCGCTGGTACCGCTGGAGCCGGTCAAAGCCGGCGACGTGATGCGTGTAGACATCGGCGGTATTGGCAGCGCCTCCGTGCGCTTTACTTGATCCGAGGAACTCTCATGAACAAGAAACTCAAAGTCGCCATTATTGGTTCCGGCAACATCGGCACCGACCTGATGATCAAAATTCTGCGTAACGCCATGCATCTGGACATGGCCGTGATGGTCGGTATCGATCCAGCCTCCGACGGCTTGGCCCGCGCCCAGCGCATGGGCGTGGCCACCACCCACGAAGGCGTCGAAGGCCTGACTCGCATGGACGGCTTCCAAGACATCGATTTTGTCTTCGATGCCACCTCGGCCGGCGCGCACGTGAAAAACGACGCCTTCCTGCGATCAATCAAACCCGGCATCCGTTTGATCGACCTGACGCCCGCCGCCATCGGCCCGTATTGCGTGCCGGTGGTGAATCTGGAACAGAACCTGACCCAGCTCAACGTCAACATGGTTACCTGCGGTGGCCAAGCCACCATCCCGATGGTCGCGGCTGTCTCCCGAGTTGCCAAGGTACATTACGCCGAAATCGTGGCCTCGATTTCCAGTA
>NZ_JAMFRV010000416.1 GCF_026224925.1 Pseudomonas sp.
ACCTCCATGTCATTCGAACTGTTGCGCAGCAAGGACGAAGTTACCCGTGTGGCCGGCAAGCGCATGATCGACCGTATGGCGACCATCAGCGCCGGGCTGGATGAACATTGGCGATTGATCGGCGAGCTGACTGGCGTGCATATCGCCCAAGAGCAGATCGAAACCGTCCACGAAGTGCAGATGACGTTGAAAACAGTTGTGCCAATAGGCTAACTGCCGCCTGTACCGGCATCGGCCCGCCTGATGCCACCCGATTCACAAGACAAACGTCTCTGGCGAAGTCTTCCATCAAACGCCATAGTTTTGTTTCCGCGATCGCTTAAGATCGTTCATGACAAAACGAGACTGGCTATGACCAAGACTCTCCACCACCGTGCCTGCCATCTGTGTGAAGCCATTTGCGGCTTGACCATTGAAACCACCACCGAAGAAGGCCTCGGCACCCGGATTACCTCGATCAAAGGTGATGCCCTGGACAGTTTCAGCCGTGGTCATATCTGCCCCAAGGCGGTGGCACTACAAGACATTCAGAACGATCCCGATCGTCTCCGGCAGCCGATGCTGCGGGTCGGTACTCAATGGCAGCCCATCGAGTGGCAAGCAGCGTTTGATCTGGTTGCCGAGCGCGTGTTTTCCATTCAGCAGCGTCATGGTCAAAACGCGATAGCCGTCTACCAAGGCAACCCCAGTGTGCATAACTATGGGTTGATGACCCACAGCAATTATTTCCTCGGATTGTTGAAAACCCGCAACCGCTTTTCCGCTACATCGGTTGACCAATTGCCTCATCACTTGACCAGCTATTTGATGTACGGCCACGGTTTGCTGTTGCCGATTCCTGACATAGACCACACGGACTTCATGTTGATTCTGGGTGGGAACCCGCTGGCTTCGAACGGTAGCATCATGACCGTTCCCGACGTAGAAAAACGCTTGAAAGCTATCCAGGCGCGGGGCGGTAAAGTCGTGGTAGTCGACCCTCGTCGCAGCGAAACAGCGGCCATTGCCGATCAACACCTATTTGTCCGGCCTGGCGGTGATGCGGCGCTGTTGTTCGGCTTGCTCAACACGCTGTTCGAAGAGAATCTGACCCGTGCCAGCCACTTACCGGTGGATGGGCTGGATCTGGTGCGCCAGTCCATTAGTCATTTGCATGCAGAAGCGATGAGCCCGCGCTGCGGAGTGCCCGCTGAACACATTCGTCAGTTGGCACGTGACTTCGCTACGGCGGACAAAGCGGTGTGCTACGGGCGAATGGGCATATCCACCCAGGCCTTCGGCACGCTGTGTCATTGGCTGGTACAACTGATCAACCTGGTAACGGGCAACCTTGATCGGGTGGGCGGCGCGCTGTGCACCGAACCCGCAGTGGATCTGGTGGCCTCTACGTCAGGCGGCCATTTCAATCGCTGGCAAAGTCGCGTGTCAGGCTTGCCTGAATATGCCGGTGAGTTGCCGGTTTCGGCCCTTGCCGAGGAAATGTTGGGCGAAGGGGAAGGGCAGGTCCGCGCCCTGATTACCGTGGCTGGGAATCCGGTGCTGTCGACACCCAATGGACGCAAGCTGGAGCAAGCGCTCGAAGGCCTGGAGTTCATGCTCAGCATTGACTTGTACATCAACGAAACCACGCGTTATGCCGACCTTATTCTTCCGTCGACCTCGGCCTTGGAAAACGACCATTACGACACTACGTTCAACATGTTCGCCGTGCGTAACGTTACACGTTTCAACCGTGCCATCCTCGAAAAGCCAGAAGGCGCCTTGCACGATTGGGAAATTTTCGTCGGCCTGGCCCAAGCGTTCGCTGCCAGAGCTGAGCGTGAGCTGAAACCGACAATAGCGCCCTCACAGATGATCGACCGTGGCTTGCGTGCTGGGCTGTATGGCGATGTCTCTGAATACAAACTGTCTGTGGAGCTGTTGCGTGATCACCCGCACGGCCTGGATCTGGGCGCGCTTAAGCCGAATCTCCAGCCGCGTTTGAAGACCGCCAATCAGCGAATTCAGGCCGCGCCGGATGTCATCCTCGCCGACCTTGCGCGGTTCGCCGCCGTTGAACCGCCCCAGGCTGGAGAGCTGTTGTTGATCGGTCGCCGACACGTGCGCAGCAATAATTCGTGGATGCATAACTACCATCGGCTGGTTAAAGGTAAACCGCGCCATCAATTGCTCATGCATCCCGATGACCTGAGCAGCCGGGGACTGAGCGACGGGCAGTGGGTTCGCGTCAGTTCCCGGGTAGGCATGGTCGAAGTGCAAGTCGTTGGCAGTCTGGAGATGATGCCGGGAGTGGTCAGCCTGCCTCACGGTTGGGGTCATGCACGGCCAGGCGTGCAGATGGAGATCGCTGGCAATCAGCCGGGTGTCAGTGCCAATGACTTGACCGATGAGCGCCAATTAGACAGGCTGTCTGGCAACGCCGCGCTGAATGGCGTACCGGTGCAGGTCGCCGCAGCTTGAGCCCCATAGTCAACGGTCGACAGGGAGAGTCCGAGCATAGCACTCGGGTTTGGGCTACAATGCGCGACCGTGCCGACATCTGAGTCGGAAAGTTTAGCCGAGGTGTTCCATGGATATCATCGAAACGATTAAAGAGCAGATCAACGCCAACACCGTTCTGCTTTACATGAAAGGCTCTCCGAATGCACCACAGTGTGGTTTTTCGGCAAAAGCTTCGCAGGCATTGATGGCGTGTGGCGAGAAGTTCGCTTATGTCGACATCCTGCAGAACCCGGAAATTCGTGCAAACCTGCCGAAGTACGCCAACTGGCCAACCTTTCCACAATTGTGGGTCGGTGGTGAATTGGTCGGCGGCAGCGACATCATCACTGAGCTGTTTGCCAGTGGCGAGCTGCAAACCCAAGTCAAGGACGCAACTGCTAAAGCTGCCGCTGAAAAAGCCGACGCTTGATTGCCGTTGTCAGCCTGCCCCGACTGCGGGCAGGTTTGTCTGCGAGTGGCATGAAACGGTGTGATTAATACGCCGTTCTCAACCAGCAGGCATGAAAAAGCCCCGCTCTCCATGAGATGCGGGGCTTTTTCGTTAGTGCGACGGGTGTACTGGATTCACTCGCCCATCTGCGATTGCAGGTAGTTCTCAATGCCAACTTTATCGATCAGGCCCAGTTGGGTTTCCAGCCAGTCGATGTGTTCTTCTTCGGATTCGAGAATGTCTTCGAGCAGTTCGCGGCTGCCGAAATCGCCGACGACTTCGAAGTGCGCAATCGCCGCTTTGAGGTCGATCAACGCTTTCTGTTCGATCTTGAGGTCACACTCAATCATTTCTTTGGTGTGTTCACCGATCAGGATCTTGCCCAGATCTTGCAGGTTGGGCAGGCCTTCAAGGAACAGAATGCGTTTGATCAGTTTATCGGCGTGCTTCATCTCGTCGATGGATTCGTGATACTCGTGCTCGCCGAGCTTTTTCAGGCCCCAATCCTGGTACATGCGAGCGTGCAAGAAATATTGATTGATTGCGACCAGCTCGTTTCCGAGGATCTTGTTGAGATGCTGGATGACTGTAATGTCGCCTTTCATTTTGACTGCCTGCCGTTGGCTGTATCTGAATAAGCCATAAGTTTGGGCCGCACAGTGGGTGCTGTCAAACCTAAGTTGTTGAATAATAAGTACATTAAATACTAATAAGAATGTTTGAGTTCCGCATCTTGGCGCTAAGCGTTTGAATTACAGGCATAAAAAAACCGGACACACGGTCCGGTTCTTAAGACAATTCTATTTAGGCGACAGAGAATTCTGCGGGATAAGCCATCACTGCTTGGCTACTTTGCAACTCGGTCAGCGTGTCACGTACTACTTCTTTGGCGAATGAGGCGCATTTTCCACATTTGCTGGCAACACCCAGCGTTTGGCGGACGTCGCGGTAGCTGCAGCAACCTTCCAGAATCGCATCCCGGATTTGCCCATCAGTTACACCTTGGCAGAGGCATACATACATAAGTGAGAACCGTCGTTGGTGGTGACTCAATGCCGGGGATACTAATGGTAATGAGAATGCTTGTCAAAGCTACTTTCGGTGAAAGGTTCTACTATCTCGGATGACCGACCAACGGGAAAACGCAGGTATAAAAAAACCGGCCACAGGGACCGGTTTAACCGATACGACCGGTTTCAGTCGTTGAAATCTTCCCAGCCACCCATCTGTTTCCAGCGGTTGACGATGCCGCAGAATAGATCAGCGGTCTTTTCGGTGTCGTAGCGCGCTGAGTGAGCTTCACGGCCATCAAAATCGATGTCGGCTGCCTGGCAGGCTTTGGCCAGTACAGTCTGACCATAAGCCAAGCCTGCGAGGGTGGCGGTGTCAAAGCTGGAGAACGGGTGAAACGGGTTGCGCTTCATGTCCATCCGGGTGACGGCCGCGTTTAAAAAGCCGAGGTCGAAGCTGGCGTTGTGGCCGACCAGAATGGCCCGCTTGCAGCCATTGGCTTTCAGGGCCTTGCGCACGCCGCGGAAGATGTCGGTCAGCGCCACTTCTTCACTCACGGCCATGCGCAGCGGGTGATCAAGCTTGATACCGGTGAACTCCAGCGCAGCGGCTTCGACGTTGGCGCCTTCGAACGGCTCCACGCGGAAGAAGTACGTATGTTCAGGGAACACGAAACCTTTTTCGTCCATGCCGATAGTCACTGCGGCAATTTCCAGCAGAGCGTCGGTGGCTGAGTTGAATCCGCCGGTTTCTACGTCGATAACGACCGGCAGATAGCCGCGGAAGCGGGCCGCCATCGGGTGCCGGGAGCCCCCTCCGCCGCCATGGCCTTCCTGTTCGTCGTCGAAATGGTCTTCGCTCACGCGTGTTCCTCCAGCAGGCGCCAGCGCAGTTTTTCACCGGCGCGCAGCGGAATTACGGACAGCTCGCCAAATGGCAGGCTGGTAGGTGCGGTCCATTCATCACGGACCAGCGTTATGGTGTCGCGGTTGGTTGCAAGGCCGTAAAACGCCGGGCCGTGAACACTGGCGAAACCTTCTAGCTTATTGAGCGCATTTCGCGCTTCAAACGCTTCAGCGTATAGCTCGATCGCTGCGTAAGCGGTGTAGCAACCGGCACAGCCACAGGCCGCTTCTTTAGCATGCTGGGCGTGGGGGGCAGAATCGGTACCGAGGAAGAATTTCGGGCTGCCACTGGTGGCGGCATCGAGCAATGCGTCCTGGTGAATGTTGCGCTTGAGAACCGGCAAGCAATAAAGGTGTGGGCGAATGCCGCCGACCAACATGTGATTGCGGTTATACAACAGGTGGTGAGCGGTGATGGTTGCCCCCACGTTGGCCGAAGCTTCGTTGACAAACTGAGCAGCTTCGCGGGTAGTAATGTGCTCGAACACTACTTTCAATGAAGGGAAGCGCTCTACGACGCGCCTCAGATGTTCATCAATAAAGATTTTTTCGCGGTCGAATACATCGATTTCGCCACGTGTTACCTCGCCATGCACCAGAAGTGGCAAGCCCACCTCGGCCATGGCTTCAAGCACGGGGAAGATCTTGTCGATGCTGGTAACGCCTGAATCAGAGTTGGTGGTCGCTCCGGCCGGGTACAGTTTTGCGGCATGGACGAAACCGCTGGCCTTGGCCGCATGAATATCTTGCGGCTGTGTCAGGTCGGTCAGATAAAGCACCATCAACGGCTCAAAGCGGCTGCCAGCCGGGCGTGCAGCGAGGATGCGCTGACGATAGGCGTCAGCTTCCTGAGCATTGCGAACCGGAGGTACCAGGTTAGGCATGATGATGGCGCGGCCAAAAGTACGCGCAACGTCAGCAACGGTGTGGGGCAAAACAGCTCCATCGCGGAGGTGAATGTGCCAGTCGTCGGGACGTAGAAGGGTCAGGCGGTCGGACATTGTGGATTCCAGGCGGGTCAAACTCGCTGGGAATGCTACCGGAAAACACTCTTCCAGGCACTCGCTATCAAGTTTTCCGGGAACTAACCGATAGCCAGACGTATGTAGTATTTCTAGTGGAGCCTCCCGTGCGCCAGCGTTATTTAGCGTTACTTAGCGTGTTTGCCAGTCTGCCGGCGGTGGCTATCACTTTCCAGACACGTCTGGAGAGCATCGAATGGAAAGTCGAAGGCGATAAGTTCGAATGTCGCCTGACCCAACCCATCACTGATTTCGGTGCGGGTGAGTTCGTCCGTCGCGCCGGCGAACAGGCCACCTTTCGCCTGAAAGCAAACGGCGGAGTACTGACCTCAGGTTCAGCAACGCTGCTGGCTGCGGCCGCCCCGTGGCAGCCCGGCCGTGGTGATATCAATCTCGGTGCGGTCAAGGTAAACAACGGCGCGATTGCGTTCAACGCCTCACAAGGGCAGGCGGGACGTCTGCTCGCAGGCCTGCTTGAAGGCCGCAGTCCATTGATCCGTCATCAAGGGCAGGAGGGCAATGTACTGGAAGTCCGCTTGTTGCCCGTCAGGTTCAGCAAAGCATTCAGTGATTACCAGGCGTGCACCGCCAAGTTGCTGCCCAACAATTATGAACAGGTCAAACAAGCGCAAGTCGGTTTTCCGGGGGGCGATGCCGAGCTTGATGCGCAAGCACGCGCCAAACTACAGGTCATTGCTGACTTCTTGAAGGCCGATCCCACTGTTAATCACATTGAACTCGATGGTCACTCCGACAACAGCGGTAATCGGTTGACCAACCGTGACATGTCGCGGCGCCGGGCGTTGGCTGTGATGGATTTCTTTAAGGCGCAAGGGGTTCCCGAGAAGCAGATCACTATGCGCTTCCATGGCGAGCGTTATCCGGTGGTGCCAAACACCAACGCAGCCAATCGCTCGCGCAATCGGCGAGTCAACGTGCAACTTGAGCGGCTGCCACCGGACGAGAAGCCGCCGGTAGTGGGAGCAGCAGGATCGGCTGCTTCAACATCGTAATCGGCTGCGTTTGATCGCTCGCTCGACATTAACTGTCGCTTGGTCGTCACAAGCTGTCGCGCCTCTGTAAAGCCATGGGTTTGAGCGGTAGAATCCTCCGCTTTCCGTACAACCCGGTGGAGTGATGGCATGGCG
>NZ_JAMFRV010000417.1 GCF_026224925.1 Pseudomonas sp.
AGACAGTGTTCTCCCTCTCGCGTTGGAGCCTGCAGCGTAAGCTAGTATTGGCGTTCTGGCTGGTCAGCGTGATCCCGACGATGATTGCCGCCGAACTCGCTGCGACCACTTTGTCACAAATATTCGAAAGCAACGTTCGAGTCTGGTTGCAAGAATCCACGCGGATCGTTCAAGACGAAATCAGTGAAATACAGCGTGATAACACCAGGGTTTCGCAGTTATTTCTACAGAACACACGCCCGTCAATGCCCTCGTCGGCTCGGCACAATAAATTAACGTCGGATCTCGCCAATGCCGTAGGCATCGACGTGGTCGCCTTGATTCGCTCAAAAGACCACAAAGTGGTGTTTTCAACGGCGTCCGACAACATCATTGACCAGATAAGCCTCGCCCCTAACGCAGTGCTGCAAACCATCCATAACGGCAGCGTGTTCGCCGGCGTCGTGGTGTCGACGTACCAGTCCACACAGGATGGCGTTGATTATGAATTGCTGATCGGCACCTATCTCGACAGCAGCTTTCTCACCAGCGTGGCCGATGTGCACTCCCTCGACCTGCGCTTGTACATGAACGACGCAGGCGGTTTCAGCGAGATTTTCTCGACCCAGCGCTTCATGAACCACCCGGCCGTTGTTCCGCACCGCATCGAACAGATCCTGCGTGACACCAAACAGCCCACAGAACAATCCACCAGCGCTTACTCCGGCCTGTACACACCGATCTTCAACGACAACGGCGAGTTGCAAGGCATCATTTTCAGCGGCCTGCTGCGCCATAGCACGCTGGTTGGACTGGTCAATCAGACCAACCTGTTCCTGGCGATACTGCTGCTCGGCTCAGCGCTGTCATTAAGCGTGGGCTGGATCATGTCCCAGCGCCTGACCAGGCCGCTGCGCCGGCTGTCCGAAGGCGTCAGGGCGGTGACAGAGGGCGATTACCGGCAACGGGTTGAGGTGGTCGGCAGCGATGAAATTGCCGAGCTAAGCACTACGTTCAACCATATGACAGAGCGTCTGAAAGAGCTTCAACACCTTGAAGCTCAACTGCGCCGTCGCGACCGCCTGCATGCATTGGGCGAAGTGGCGATGGGCTTGGCCCATGAAATCCGGAACCCATTGGGCATCATCAAGACCGCGACCCAGTTGCTGCACCGTCGCGCTTCGCTGCCGGCAACTGACATGCGCCACTTGGAGTATGTGATTTCCGAGGTCACGCGGATCAACGACCTGATTACCGAATTTCTCGACTTCGCCAAACCCAGCGCGCCCATACGCTCCACCCAACTGGCCAAGCCGCTGCTCGAAGACCTGCTGGGCTTTTGCGCCCCGGAGCTGGCGACGCATAACGTGGAAGCGGAAATCATCGAGCACGATCCTAACTCAATGATTTATGCGGATGCCCGACAGCTAACCCAGGCGTGCCTGAACCTGGTGCTCAATGCGATCGACGCCATGCCAGGCGGCGGGACGCTCACAATCGACATCTCCTGCGACCAACACACTACTATCATCAGCATTGCCGACAGCGGCCAAGGCGTTGAACCCGACATGCTCGAGCGTATTTTTAATCCCTTTGTGACCACCAAGGCATCCGGTACCGGATTGGGCCTGGCGAAGGTGTTTTCGATCATGGAGAGCCATGACGGCCGGGTTGAGTGCATCAGCGAAGCGGGGACTGGAGCAACGTTCAATCTGTACCTCCCTGCCCATGACGGAGGCCTGGCATGAGCCATAACGTGCTGGTGGTCGACGACGAACCCAAGCTCTGCGACCTGTTAGCGTCCGCCCTGAGCCAAGGTGAGATTCAAGTGTTCACTGCCGGCAACGGCCTGCATGCCTTGGCAGTCCTTGAGCGCGAAGAGATTGATCTGGTGATCAGCGATTGGCGTATGCCGGGGATGGACGGTCCGCAGTTGTTGGCAGAAATAAAAAGTCGTTATCCCGGCCTGCCGGTGATCGTCATGACCGCTTACAGCACGGTGAAAAATGCCGTGCAGTCGATGCGCAACGGGGCCTTCGATTACATCAGCAAACCGTTCGACATCGACGAGTTGGACATCACGGTCAACAAAGCCCTGCAGTTTCGCGACATCCTGCGCGACAACGAGCGCCTGCGCGCCGAACTTGATCAGCATCAGCAGATCGACAGCCTGATCGGCGAAAGCCCGGCGTTCCGTCGGGTGTTGCAAGCAGTGGACTCGGTCCGCGACAGCAACGCCACGATTCTGTTGACCGGCGAAAGCGGCACCGGCAAAGAAATGGTCGCGCGTGCAATTCACAAGCACGGTAACCGCGCGGGCAAACCGTTTGTCGCGGTCAACTGCGCAGCAATTCCCGAAGGGCTGCTCGAAAGTGAGATGTTCGGTCATAGCAAAGGCGCGTTTACTGGCGCGACGTCTGATCGCGTAGGGCGCTTTATGCAGGCAGATAGAGGCACGCTGTTCCTGGATGAAGTCGGTGACATGCCGCTGGCCCTGCAAGCGAAAATACTGCGCGCCTTGCAAGAGCGGGTGATCGAGCCGGTGGGCGATTCCCGCGAGCGCAAAGTCGATGTGCGAGTGATTGCCGCGACCAATAAAAATCTGCTGGAAGCAGTGGCCAATAAAGAGTTTCGCGAAGACCTTTACTACCGCCTGAACGTGTTCCCGATTCCGCTGCCTCCCCTGCGTGAGCGCTCAGAAGACATCGCGCCCTTGGCGCGGCATTTTGCCCATGTGCTGGGCGCCACGGCGGGAAAACGCATTACCGGGTTCAGCGCGGATGCGCTGCAGGCGATGGCCAACTACCCGTGGCCGGGCAATATTCGTGAACTACAGAATTGCGTAGAGCGCGCGACCATCGTCGCGTCGAGCAACATCATCGAAGAAAATGACCTGCCCGCATACCTGTTCGGCGCCCGCCCTATGGATAACAGTGCCGGCTCATTTCTGACTGAAGGTGTGGGGGTTCCAGAGAACCTCGACGCAGCCTTGGCCGATGTTGAAAAAGCGTACATATTGGCTGCATTGCAAGAAACCAACGGCGTCCAGGCCGCCGCCGCGCAGTTGATCGGGATTTCTGAGCGCAGCCTGTGGTATCGACTGAAAAAGCTCGAAATCCACGTAGACAAGATTGTTCGCTGACTGTTGATTGTGGGTGGCTTCAAAGCTTCCCGAATGAATTCGGTCCCACAGAGTGAACCGTTCAAATCTGTGGGACCGAATTCATTCGGGAAGCTAGCGGCGCAGTTTACTTGCTGGCGTGCACTCACCCCACCAACGCATCAACCTCTGCCGACGTCGGCGAGGTCGCTGGGCCCCAGCGGGTTACCGCAATGGCGGCAGCAGCATTCGCGCGCAACGCCGCTTGATCCGCAGTTAACCCCTGAGCCAACGCCGCCAACAACACACCTGCATGCGCATCACCCGCGCCGTTGGTGTCGATTGCTTTCACCGGGAAGCCGCGCACATGCTGCGCTTGCCCATGCTGACTGATCCAACACCCTTGCGGTCCATCGCGCACCACGATCAACGCGCCATCAGGTAGCAGATCAGTGAGGTGCTGCAACGCATCGCCGGTGTCAT
>NZ_JAMFRV010000418.1 GCF_026224925.1 Pseudomonas sp.
GACAGCCTCGCCCTGAGCACCGCACCGACCCTTGGCTAACCGCAGGCACATCGCCCAGCTGCCGCGTAAAGACCTCCGTATTCTGGCGCGCAGCATTTTTCTGGGTTACTTATTCCATTTGCGTGGTGGCCTGATTGATCTGTTCGATGCCGGTGCTTTGCTCTGCGCTCGCCGCCGATATTTCGCCGACGATGTCGGTGACGCGTTTGACGCTGGCGACAACTTCATTCATCGTAGCGCCAGCTTGGGCAACCAGTTTGCTGCCGTCGTCGACCTTCGACACGGAGTTGTCGATCAAGGTCTTGATCTCTTTGGCGGCAGCGACGGAGCGTTGCGCCAGATTGCGCACTTCCGCGGCAACAACGTGAAATCCTCGACCTTATTTACTAAAATTGCTCCCAGGAGATATTGTCATTGCCTGCGAGTGCTAACTTTGGTCTCATCGCCGTCGGAGCTACGACACTCATTTTTTTGCTCTGTGGTTTTGGAATCAGCTTCGCAAGTGGCTTTAAAGCTGACGTGGTTGCTGGAGTTGCGATCGCATATGCTGAATTGTTCCCAGCGCTTTGACCTGACTCAAGTTTAAACACACTCACGGCTTGCTCAAGCTGCTGTGCCTGCTCCTGGAGCGATTGTGATGCCGCTGCCGCTTCTTCCACCAAGGCTGCATTCTGCTGGGTAACTTCATCCATCTGTGTAATGGCTTGATTGACCTGTTCGATACCGTCACTTTGTTCAGCACTGGCAGCGCTGATTTCACTTACCACATCAGTGACGCGGCGGACGCTAGAGACGACCTGTTCCATTGTGATGCCTGCTTGTGCTACAAGCTTGCTACCTTCTTCCACATTGGCTACCGAGTCTCCAATAAGCACCTTGATTTCTTTGGCGGCCGCGGCACTGCGCTGCGCGAGACTACGCACCTCTGAGGCAACCACTGCAAAGCCTCGGCCTTGTTCACCGGCACGGGCAGCTTCTACCGCAGCATTCAATGCAAGGATATTGGTCTGGAAGGCAATGCCATCGATGACGCTAATGATATCGACGATTTTTCGTGAGGAGGTGTTGATAGCATCCATTGTAGAGACGACTTGATTCACTACGGCGCCACCTTCAATAGCAACTTCAGAGGCTGAGACTGCGAGTTGATTAGCCTGACGCGCATTGTCGGCATTCTGTTTGACCGTGGAGGTCAATTCTTCCATTGCCGATGCTGTTTCTTCGAGCGAGCCTGCTTGTGCTTCAGTTCGCGACGAGAGGTCAAGATTGCCTGATGCGATTTCGGCTGATCCTGTTGCAATCGAGCTAGAAGATTCCCGCACTTTACTCACAATGCTGACCAGATTTTTCTGCATGCGATTGAGGGAGGCCAGCACGCTACCTTCGGCGGCATCTTCAGAGCCAGCTACCGCACTCAGGTTGCCTTCCGAGACGCGTTGAGCTATCTCACTAAGCGTATTGGGCTCAGCTCCCAGAGCCTTGGACAAGCTGATTGTAATGAGAGTACCAGCCACGGCTGCACTCAAGAATGCCAGCGCACAGACCATGAAGAGGATGTTACGTTGCGTTTTATATTGATCCTCGGCTTCAGAGACCAATGCTTGTGACCGCTCAGCCGTTGTATCAGCATAGATATTCGCTTTTGCGATTAAGGCGTTGAGGAGTGGTATACATTCATTATTGATCTTTGCGATAGCCTCCTCGCGCTTGTTTTTGCTGGCTAGGTCTACAATTGCAAGCGCAACCGGCGTGTACGATTGCTCAATCTTGACTATTTCAGCCACCAACGATTTGACGTTTTGAGGAATGTCATTCCCCGCAACCGAGCTTTTTAGCTGCGCCAGATTTTTTTGTACGTCCTCATGAGCTTTTACTGCGACGGCCTTTTCTCGATCAATGTCAACTTGACTGGTCGCTAATACCATATTACGAACAGCAATAGCTCTTTCGCCAACAGACGCATGGATGTGTTCAACAAGATGGGCCCGTGTATCAATCCCGGATACGAATGATACGAATTGTTGATTGGCGGTGTTCAATGCATTGATTGCTACTACTGAAGCGATGAGAACAACCAGTGCTAATCCACCGAAAGCAAAGGTCAGTTTGGCCCGGACAGTCATATGTTTCGTATTCATTTTATGCTCCTAGTTGACGACGTATTTAGATCCGATTCACCATAGCTTGAAAGAATTGGTACCTGTATCTCTACCTTGCGGTGTGCATCGATAGCTTTCCAAACGATGGCGAGGAGTGCTTGTGTATCCATGGGCTTAGCCAGAAAGCCAAGCGATGCACGGATAATTGCTTTTTTCTCGATCTCCGGGCTTTGCTGGGCTGATATGAGTAGCGCTGGCACTTGCGGAATACGTTGCCCCAACATCTCCAGCACGTCGAATCCGGACATGCCAGGCATCTGCACATCCATCACGACACATACAGGTAAGCTTTTATCGAGTGCCGCCAAAAACTCAGCACCATTGGCAAACGCACGCGCTTTGATGTCCTCGGAGCGCAGCAGCCGTAGTAAGGCACGACGAATCGAAGCGTCGTCATCTACTACAGCGACCCATGAAAAGGTGGTGTCCATGCGAGCAAGATACTATGCGGTATGTACTTGCGCTATAGGACCTTAGTCCTATTGGGATACTGTCTGTTACGCCGCGGATACTAAAGGGCGTTAGGCGGGGGTATCTTTGAGATTGTTGAGCAGACTCACCAAGACGGCGACAGAGCGGACCTGCATCTTATTCATGACGCGTGCACGGTGAATTTTGACAGTCTTTTCAGCGAGTACCAAAGTGTCGGCGATTTGTTTGTTTAATTTGCCTTCGATGATCAGGTCCATGACCTCGCGTTCGCGTGCCGTCAGGCTGGCCAGACGGGCGACGACGTTGTCCCGCTCTAACCGGATGTTGCGGGCGATCTGGTTGCGTTCGAGTGCTTGTTGCACTGCGTTAATCAGCGCGTCTTCATCTACCGGTTTGGTCAGGAAATCTGCGGCACCGGCTTTCATTGCTTGCACCCCGTCCCGGATGCCAGCATGTCCGCTGAGGAAGATTATCGGTAAGTCGCTGCTCCGTGCGACGAGTGCCTTTTGCAGGGCGAAGCCGTCCATCTCAGGCATGGCTAGGTCAAGGATCAGGCAGCCTGGGGCGGCTGCATTGCCACTGTCGAGGAATGTTTGCGCCGAAGTGTAGGCCTGCGAAGAGAATCCTGCTGCATTGAGCAAACGACCGAGCGCCTTGAGGACGCCGGCCTGATCGTCCACCATAAAAATGAGCGGGGCTTGACTCATAGTGCTTCCTTTTTTTCCGCAGAAGGAAGGCACAAGTGGAAGGTAGCTCCGCAGACGGCGTTGTTCTCTGCCCAGAGCTTGCCACTTGCACCTTCAACGATGTTGCGGCAAATCGATAAACCCAGGCCCATACCCGTCACCTTGGTTGAAAAGAAGGGGGAAAACATTTGTTCGGCAATGTCCGTCGAGATCCCTCCGCCCTGATCGACAACACGAATGTGTACCTGTCCTTCCGAATCAATATCGGTCGATATCATGATTTCATTGTGTGGTGCTTTCACGTCCTCCATGGCGTCGCAAGAGTTCTTGATCAGATTGATCATGACCTGCTGCATCTGAACAAGATCTGCGAGTACCCAAGGGGTCGACGATCTCAGCTCCGTGCGCACGGCGACATTATGGTTGATCAGATCACTGGAGAGCATGTGTATGACTTCCATGATCATGCGATTGACATTTACCAGTTGATAGATTGCCGGGCTTTTGTCAAACATGGTGCGCAAGCGGCGAATGATCTCGTCAGCGCGCTTATCATCTTCGATGATGTCAGTGAGGATATCCTCCAGTTCATCCAACTCCCCCTTGGCCAGAAAGCGCCTGGCCGCCTGGGCATTACTCAGTATGGCGGTCAGCGGCTGGTTCAGTTCGTGTGCAAAGGCACCGGACAATTCACCCATGGTTGCCAGGCGCGATAGATAGGTAACTTCCTGCTGCTTCTGTGCCAAATCGAGCTCGGCCTGTTTGATGTTGGAGGTATCAATGGAGAGACCTCGCACCATGACCAGTTTGCCAGCGCCATCAAACTCTCCTCGACCACGCGAGGTCATCCAGCGCACCTCACCATCCAGCAAGACAATACGATAGGTAAATTCGAAAAACGGTTGCTCTGGTAGGAGCCGTTCCCGAATACCTGCGATACCAGCCCGGTCTTCAGGGTGCCCGCAATTGATCATAGCCGCGACCGGAAAAGTTGGCTGCACGGTATAGCCACGTTGCCTGCACCATTGTTCAGACGGAAAGACTTGCTCGGTTTCGCAATCCAGGTACCAGTAGCCGAGACTGGCGGCGTCGGCTGCCAATGCCAGCGACGCTTCACGATCCCGCACAGCGGACTCGGTCAGTTTCAATCGATCTGATAGTTGCGCGGTGTAGCGTTCGCGGCTTTTTCGGTTCAGCTCGCGCTCGGTGATGTCGCGCACGATGGCAATACATTCCTGATGGGGCGTCGCCACTGCCCGTGCTTCAAAGTATCTTTCTTTACCGTTGTGCTGCAGACTATAACTCACCTCCTGCACGGTCCAGGTTTGCTTCGCCGCGGCGAACACCTCGATAAATTGTTGCGCGACACTGGCGGGAAAAACTTCGTCCAGCGGCCGATTGAGGATCTGCTCGCGTGGCAGATGCAGATCGTCGGATGCAACCGCATGAATATCGATGATCTGACCATCGTACCGATGGGTAAACACCGTGTCCGGGATAGCACTTAGCACGGAAGCAAGCTGGGTACGGCTTGCCTCCAGTTGTTGATATGCCAATTTGACGACGGTAATGTCACTGACCTGAACAAAAAAACCCGTTACTTTGCCATCGACCCGATGTGGGATGTAGCGCGCCAGTGTGTGGCCAATTTCCTTATCCGGCTTGGACAGGGTACGCTCAAACTCTTGATCCTTGCCATCGAGTGCAGCATGGATGTAGGGCAAATTCTTGGCAAACACTGTCTCGCCAAGCAAATCACGGATATGCATGCCAATAATTTGTTCTGGCCTCAAGCCAAACCACTGGACATACGCATCGTTGGCGAAAGTACAGCGCAGATCTGCGTTCCAGTAACCTAACATCCCAGGTGCATTGTTGGCCACTAGTTGTAGCAGTGTTTTCGTTTCATTAAGACGATCCTGTTCTTCGCGATACAGGGAGGTGATCTCGTTGAGGCGTTTGTTGTTGAACTCATCGTTGACGATCCTTGCGAGATCCTGCAAGCGAGAGATCTGTTGATCGTCGAGTGTACGTGGCACTGTATCAATGATGCAAAAGGCTCCAACCCGGTAGCCTGCTGAAGAAGTGAGCGGAACGCCTGCGTAGAAGCGGATATAAGGGCGGCCAACGACCAACGGGTTGTCTGCAAAACGTGGATCGGAAGCGGCATCGGGGATAATCAGAACCTGATCCTGCTGGATCGTGTAGCTACAAAAAGACACATCGCGCGAGGTCTCAGTGACGTTCAAACCCAGTCCTGACTTAAACCACTGCCGCTCGGCATCGACCAGAACGGTCAGCGCAATCGGCACACCGAAGAGCGCCTGTGCTAGACGACCGACACGGTCAAAACTAGCGTCGGGAGGCGTATCAAGAATGCACAGCTCGCGTAAGGCCGCGAGTCGCGCCTGCTCATCTGGCGGGATCGGCGATGCCTGCATTTTTATCTTATTGTTAAAATAATAATGATCTGATGCTACTGTATGGTTGGCCTACATGCAACTTTTCGGGGTAGATAACTCGACAACGGGGATAACTAGCAAACCAGCGGCTGACATGGCCTCCATGGCTGCGCGCACATTAAAAATCTCGTTATCATTGGCAATTGCGATGATGTCGAGATCTTCTGCTACGACAGTGGCGATGATCGCTTGCGAGGTCACTCCAGCGTCTTTTACCTCGTGAGACCCGCCATAGGAATGGATATGTAAGTCACCACGATAAAAGTGAGCACCAGAGGTGACGGCACTGCATTCAGCCAATTTTTCTGTCAAGACACTCTCCAATCGGCACGAGGCGTAGAAAGATCATAAATGTAAAGATAACATTTACTGATGAGTTTAAGCTAGCGAGGGAGGTGAGAGAGAAAAAAGGCCGTAATTACCAGCAAGGGGGGGGCTGATTCAGCGTACGCGGTCGGCTTTAGCTTCTGTGCCTGCTCGAATTGCCTTACCTCAAGTTGGAAGCTGAAACAAATCAGGCAATAATGAGTATTTCCCGATAGAGACCATTCCTATTCATGAAACCCAAGATACATCCCTGATCCCGGCCAGCTTAGTCGGTAAAAATAGCCGTATCGTGCTACCGCGGATAGCGACTGGCTTCAAAGTTGGGCAGCGTATATTCTTCGGACTTGAAGGATGGAGTGTCCGTGTCAGTCGCAGGCCGCAAGGGTTGAGTCTTGGACGTGTTCTTTCCACTCGTGTTTCAAGATGCTCGGTCAGAAGTAAGCTGACCAAAACCAACCGCCTGGGGCAGCGCTAGGTCCAAATTTTCTGAACCTAGGACTGATATTCCGTGACGTCAATGCCCCGAACATCGGATCACAGCCTATTGGGCCTCAGTGCAACGAGTGACTCTTCAATATTGACGCCTTTGCTTTGCAACTGCTGAACTATAGTCAGTAGTTGCTCGACGTAGTGGTTTCTAGCATCTTAATCTGCCTACACAGAAGCCTGAATAGCCTTACAAAGGCATCGGCAGCCCCCCCATGCCGGAACATAGAAAAAGGACATGGATAGATGATTCCGAAAGTACGCCCTATTGCTGCACTCTTCGCCGCATACGCCATAGCCGCACAAGCAGGTATGCCAGAGGCGCTGGATGCGGTAAAGCGAAACGACTTCAATGCAGCCACTATCGAGCTGCGACCGCTAGCTAAGCAAGGCTCTACTGAGGCTCAGGTTCTGCTCGCAAGAGTGCTTAATTCAGGGCAGGGTGACCCACAAAGTAAGACAGAGGCATTTAGCCTATTTCAAATGGCTGCGAATGCTGGCAATGAAGATGCCATGCTCATTCTTGCTGTTCTTTATGAAAAGGGCGAAACCGCCCCAAAAAACC
>NZ_JAMFRV010000035.1 GCF_026224925.1 Pseudomonas sp.
GCGCCGGGTCGCGCCCGAAACCGACGGCGAAAGTGCACAACGCTCCCACCGCCATTTGCAGGAACCCGTACAGCCCTGCCGCCGAGCCCGTCAAATGGGCGTCCACGCTTAACGCCCGGCTCAGAGCAGCAGGGCTGGCCAGGCCCGCACCCACGGCAAACAGGCTGACCGGCCCGATGATCCAGGCCACCGATGCTCCTCCGGCCAACACTGCCACCAACAGGCACACGGCGCTGCAAGTACTCAGCCAGGCACCAGCCATCAGCAGCCGCTCCACCGACACCACTCGGATCAAGCGGCGGGTCAACGCGTTGCCCAACGACATGCCGACGATCACCAGGCCCAGGTAGATCCCCACCTCACTCAACGGCCGATGCAGTTCGGTGCCGATGATGAAAGGCGCCGCCGCGATAAAAGCATAGATGGCCGTGGTCATGCACGCGCCGCCCACGGCGAAGCCCAGGAACACCGGTGAGCGCAACAGCTGTGAATAATCGCGGCACAATGCCCGAACACTGACCTGTCCGCTGGGGGTAGATGTTTCCGGCAACAGCCAAACCGTGCACAGCAGGGTCACCGCACCCAGCCCGGCCAAAACCAGGAAAATCGCCCGCCATCCCAGGTGTTCGCTGATGAGCGAGCCCATCAGCGGCGCAAACCCCGGGCCAATCATCATCATCAAGTTCAACGTCGCCAGGTCGCGAACCGCGTCCTCCAGCTTCGCGCCGTCGCGCACGATGGCTCGCCCCAGTGCCAGCCCCGCGCAACCGCCGAGGGCCTGGATCAACCGCGCCAGCACCAAGGTGTGCAGATCACCGGCGAACGCTGCGCAAAAACCCGCGATGGTGTATAGGCTCAGGCCCACCAACAATAAAGGCCTGCGCCCTAGGCCATCGGACAGCGGCCCATAGGCCAGTTGCCCGAACGCAAGGCCGAGAATGTAAATACTGATGGTGCGCTGCATCGCGGCACTGTCCACCCCTAGCGCCAGGGCGGCGGCAGGCAGTGCCGGAACAAACAAGTGCATCGCCAATGTGCCACTGAGGGTGATGAGCACCAATAACCAAAGGGGGGCACGAGGACGCGGTGGCACAGCGATAGCGGGCATATAGATAGCAACCTAACAAGTAGGCTGGCAACTGTAGGGGATCGCCCTATTTCTTGTCTATATCCGCAACAAAAAAGGGGCTCACCTTTCGGTGAACCCCTTCTAGACCGCCCAGCAGAGCGGATTTTGTTTGGTAGGCGCGATTGGACTCGAACCAACGACCCCCACCATGTCAAGGTGGTGCTCTAACCAACTGAGCTACGTGCCTGCTGTGGGTCGGCATTCTACGGATACCTGCATGTGTGTCAACCTCTTTTTTCACGCTAACTCCATGAATACGCGTATTTTTTTTAACTCCTCCAGAGGGCGTGATTTCAGCGCTTACTGGTGGCGGGTTTTCTTCTAAGGTAGGATCTGGACGCCCGTAAAAAATACAGAACAGAGGTTGCAGGATGACGAACACACCCTACCCACCGTCTTACTACGCCGCGTCCGCGAACTCAGCCCCGGAGCGCCCAAGGCTGGATGGTGAGGTGGACACCGACGTCTGCATCATCGGCGCCGGTTATACCGGGCTGTCGAGCGCCCTGTTCTTGTTGGAAAACGGATTTCGCGTGACGGTCCTGGAGGCTGCCAAAGTCGGCTTCGGCGCATCCGGGCGCAACGGTGGTCAGATCGTCAACAGCTATAGCCGTGATATCGATGTGATTGAGCGCACCGTCGGACCCAAGCAGGCGCAGTTGCTCGGGCACATGGCCTTCGAGGGCGCGGCGATCATCCGCGAGCGGGTGGCTAAATATCAGATTCAATGCGACCTGAAGGATGGCGGGATCTTTGCGGCAATCACTCCCAAGCAGATGGGTCATCTGGAGTCGCAGCAAAAGCTGTGGGAGCGCTACGGTCATACCCAGCTGGAGTTGATGGACAAGCGCCGCATCGGGCAGGCTATCGGAAGCGAGTTGTACTTGGGTGGCCTGCTCGATAAGAGCGGCGGCCATATTCACCCGCTCAATCTAGCATTGGGCGAGGCTACCGCTGCGGAGTCACTGGGCGGCGTCATTTATGAGCAATCGGCAGCGATCCGTATCGAGCGCGGCGCCAATCCGGTTGTTTATACCGAACATGGCAAGGTCAAGGCGCGCTTCGTGATTGTTGCCGGCAATGCTTATCTGGGCAATTTGGTGCCGGAGTTGGCGGCGAAATCCATGCCGTGCGGCAGCCAGGTCATCACCACTGAACCGTTGAGTGACGAGTTGGCACACAGCCTTTTGCCACAGGACTACTGTGTAGAGGACTGTAATTACCTGCTGGACTACTACCGTCTCTCTGCCGACAAACGCCTGATTTTCGGCGGCGGTGTGGTGTATGGCGCGCGGGATCCGGCTGATATTGAAGCGATCATTCGCCCGAAAATGCTCAAGGCGTTCCCGCAGCTTAAACAGGTGAAGATTGACTACGCATGGACCGGAAACTTCCTGCTGACCCTTTCACGCTTGCCGCAAGTGGGGCGACTCGGCGACAACATCTATTACTCCCAAGGTTGTAGCGGCCACGGAGTGACGTACACCCATCTGGCCGGCAAAGTATTGGCCGAAGCTTTGCGCGGGCAAGCTGAGCGTTTCGATGCGTTTGCTGGCCTTCCCCACTACCCGTTCCCTGGCGGACAGTTGTTACGCACGCCCCTTACGGCGCTGGGCGCCTGGTACTACGCGTTGCGGGATAAGTTTGGCGTTTGATGACCATTCACCTGTAGGAGCCAACTTGTTGGCTAGGCGTCGTATCAGGCTGACCGCGTCAAACCTCTCGCCAACAAGTTGGCTCCTACAGATGTCATTTAGATAGCGATTACTGCGCCTTGAGGGCCTTGCTCGCTTCACTGGCGGCCTGTTCTTGCCCAGCCTGACCCAAGTCCTTTGCCGCGTTCAGCCAGCGTTGCTGATCGACCTGCGCCGGAAGCTGACGCGGCCCCTGAATCAGGACAGCCCATTGCCCGGCGTCTTTCCAGGCCGAGTTGAAGCTGCTGAAACTCATCAACAGTCGACGGTCCATGCCGGCATGCAGCAACACTGTTTGTTTGTTGCGGTTATAGCCAATCAAAATGGCATAGCGTGGCTTGGACCACCACGCAGAGCCTTCGGTGATACGCAGCATGACCGGGAACCCGGCAGAGACTTGCGTCAACAGCACGTCCAGTTCTTTATCCAGCGGGTAGACCATAAAGCCATATTGGCGTGCCAAGGCTTGCATATTCTGTTCAAGCTTGGCTTCGTCTCCCGGTAACTGCAGCGGCTTGTCCAGCAATCCCGGGGTGATGATCACGCCTTGTTGCGACAACATGGCGGCCAACACGCCCGGACCACTTTGGTAGATCTTGCCCCGGAAGAATGGCACCGAATTCAATTCGACCCGATCCGGCAAGCGCTGCATCGCAGGGCTCACGCCGCTTGAGCAGGCTGAAAGAGACATGAGTAACGCTAATACCAGACCAGCTCGCCTGGTCTTGACGGCACGAAATCGAGGTAATACCAGCAGCATGTTCACTCGCTTAAACTAGCGCCGGACAACCCGCGATCCGACTTGGCACCGATCATAGGACGCCTCACGCCTTGGGTATAGCTCGAATTCGACAGTTTTTGCCGTTGAATAGATCAAATCGGTCATGAGCGTAGGACCATAGGTCAACAGACGGAAACATACCCTGAACTAGACTGTCGATTATACAGACGCAGACCGTCAGAATGTCGGGGGATGCATGAGCCTGGGAATGACAATTATAATGCTGGTCGCGGCTTGGTTAGCGGTGGCTTTAGCCATGTTGTGGGGGGTGATGCGCATTTCTCGCCGCCATCACCCACGTATTCAGCTGACCGCTACTGAGAAAACCTCAGCGCGGCGACACCGACCACTGTCCTCGCATTAATTAACCGCCCTCTTCTGCTTCGACCTGCGCGACAGCATGTTCAACCCTTCGATCACTGCCGAGAACAGCATGGCTGCGTAGATGTAGCCTTTTGGTATGTGCATGCCAAAACCGTCGGCGATCAAGGTCATACCGATCATGATCAAGAAACCTAGCGCCAGCATCACGATGGTTGGGTTGTCGTTGATGAACTTCGCCAAGGGTTCCGCAGCCACCAGCATCACCACAACCGCTGCGATCACAGCAATCATCATGATGGGCAAATGCTCGGTCATGCCCACGGCAGTGATGATGCTGTCGATGGAAAAGACCATGTCCAACAATAGAATCTGGCCGATGGCCGCAGCGAAGGTCAGTGTTACGCCACCACTGGCGACCGTTTCATCTTCGCTTTTGAGCGCAACACTGTGGTGAATCTCGGTGGTGGCTTTCCACAACAGGAACAGACCACCCGCGATCAAGATAATGTCTTTCCACGAAAATACCTGACCGAACACTTCGATCAGCGGCTCGGTCAATCGCACGATATACGCTGCTGTACTTAGCAAAGCCAGTCGCAGAATCAGCGCCATGCTGATACCGATGCGTCGGGTCCTGGCACGCTGATGTTCAGGCAGTTTGTTGGTGAGGATAGAAATGAATATCAAGTTATCGATGCCCAGCACGATCTCCATGACGACCAACGTTGCCAAGGCAATCCAGGCCGTAGGACTGGCGGCCAGTTGTAAAAGATATTCCATGTGTGAGAACCCTGATTCAGCCTGAAACGTTGATTGATGTGCCTGGACATAAGGCCAAACGACAGCCGGCATTCTAGCCAGACAAATACATCAGGAAAATTCGTATTTCTACCGTATATACTTCGGTTTTTACGAATCGGCGATTTCATGCTCAATTACCGACAACTGCATTACTTCTGGGTAGTGGCAAAGACCGGCAGCATCGTTCGCGCCGCGGAACAATTGAACCTGACAGCGCAAACCATCAGCGGGCAAATCAGCCTGCTAGAGCAGACGTATGGCATAGATTTGTTTCGCCGCGTCGGTCGGCAATTGGAGTTGACCGAGGCAGGCCGTGTAGCCCTGCCCTACGCTGAGCAGATGTTCCAGCTAGGCGGCGAACTGGAAGCCCTGCTTCGCGCTCAGCCAGATGAGCAGCACATTCTGTTTCGCATCGGTGTCGCGGACGTAGTGCCCAAATCGATTGTCTACCGGCTAATCGCCCCCACCATGGAGTTGGCCGAGCCCATTCGTATTACCTGCCGTGAAGACAAGCTAGAGCGCTTGCTTGCCGACTTGGCCATACAACGCCTGGACCTAGTGATCTCCGACAGCCCAATGCCCTCGCACTTGGACATTAAAGGCTATAGCCAGAAACTGGGCGAAAGTGGCATCAGCTTTTTTGCGACTAAGGAGCTGGCCGAACGCTACGGCCCTGACTTCCCCGCAGGTTTGCAGGGCGCACCGCTGTTGGTCCCGGGCCAGGACACAGTGGTCCACACTCGCTTGATGCGTTGGTTTGCCGAGCAAAATGTTCGGCCGCGTATCATCGGCGAGTTCGATGACAGCGCACTGATGAAAGCCTTCGGCAAATCCGGCAGCGGCATTTTCATTGCACCCAGCGTGATCGCGGACGAGGTGCAGGCACAGTATGGGGTGCAGTTAATCGGTCAAACCGACGCGGTGACCGAATCTTTTTACGCTATTTCAGTGGAACGCAAAATCAAGCACCCAGGTATTGTGGCCATCACCGAAGGTGCTCGACGCGAGCTGTTTACGCCGCTCGACCAAGTGGCACAGCCTTGAAAAACATCATCCACAGCGCCAGCACGATCGACAGCAAGATAATGCCTGCCGCCGCGAAGCCAAGGCTGCCAAGGCCGAGATGGTCGATGACGCGCCCACCAATGATTGCGCCGACGCCGATACCGAGATTGGCGCCCGCGATGTTTAACGAGGCAGCAAACGCTGGCGCATGGGGGGCGGCCTTCATCAGCCGGACGTGGCTGACCAGAAACAACGCCGCTTGAGTAATGCCCCAAACCCCTAACGCCAATGCCAGGCCCAGAACCGAGTGCATGCTCGGAACGACGGCCACCATGCCAGTGATCATGAACACGCTAAACACCAGGCTGGCAATCAACGGGTGATGATCCACCATTCGCCCGCCCAACGAATTACCCAGCAAGCCCACGGCGCCAAAACCCATCAAGCACCAACCCACTACCGTGCCGTTAAACCCAGCCAAACGCTCGAGCATGTCCGCAAGATAGGTATAGGCCGTGAACATCCCGCTAAAGACCAGTACCGACAACAACACATGCCCAAGCATCAAGGGGCTACGCAGAATCTTGAACTGACTAAAAAGGGACACCGGCGCTTTGTGCTTCTGTGTAGCGGGCAAGTAAATCCATAGCAGCCAGGCCTTGGCAAAGGCCACCACCGCAAGGATCGCAAAGGCGCTGCGCCAGCCAAACGCGTCGGAGATCAGCGTGCCTACTGGAATACCAAATACCGTCGCACAGACGATACCAAAGCCAATCTTGGAAACAGCTCGCCCGGCGTATTCAGGGCCAACGATGTCTACAGCCGTTTCACTCGCCAACGCCCAAAACACCGGCAACCCCAACGCAGGCAGCAGCCGTGCGCAAGCCATCACCTCGATATTGGGCGCCAGCGCTGCCAGCACGTTAGAAAAACCGAACAGGATCAGAATCGTCACAAACAGGCGCTTGCGCTCAAACCGCGAGAAATAGGCAGTCAAGAAGGGACCGAAGGTGGCCACCGTGAACGCGAATAAGGTCACCAGCAGGCCGGCTTGCGACACGCTGATATCCAAATCACGCGCAATGGCAGGTAACAGACCGACGATGACAAACTCTGTGGTCAGCACGGTAAAACCGGCGGCCGACAACAGCAAAATGGGGAACAACATGAAAGCTCCAGAACAACGACGCAGATCAGTCGGGAGAAAGATCTGTAGGGGAAACGGCAAGAGGGATATTGTCATACCCGAATCTGTAGGAGCCAACGTGTTGGCGAAGCAAGCGACGCGGTCTAGGTGCAACCACGGTGCTGTTCATATCGCCAACAAGTTGGCTCCTACAGTGGGTTCGGTGTCAACGGTACAGCGTACTCAACGAATCAATACGAACCCATGAAGTCGCGCTTGCCGACTTCAACGCCGTTGTGGCGCAGGATCGCGTACGTAGTGGTGACGTGGAAGAAGAACTGCGGCAGGCCATAACCCAGCAGGTACGTTTGAGCATCAAAGCGTTTTTCCTTCGGCGTGCCCGGACGGGTGATGATCTCACGATCTTCCTGGCCGTTGATCTGCTCAGGCTCAATGGTGGCGAGGAAAGCCAGGGTCTTGGCGATCAGCGCTTGAAGATCAGCGAAGGTTTTTTCCGAATCGTCATATTTCGGTGCATCTATGCCAGCCAAACGAGACGATACGCCTTTGGCGAAATCAACGGCGATTTGCACTTGGCGAACCAGTTGGAACATGTCCGGAAACAGGCGCGCTTGCAGCAGCGCATCAGGTTCGATGGATTTAGCCGTGACATGCGCGTCAGCCTTGGCCAGAACGTCGCTCAGCGCGGAAAGCATTTGCTTGAAAACCGGGATGGAGGTTGCGTACAGGGAAATAGTCATGACAGTTCCTGGATTTAAGGTACGTGATTATAGCCATGGCGGACAGTGAAGCGGCTGGTCTTTTATAACGCGGAGGGCTTGCTCAACGCTCGCCGACTAGCCAGTTCAATAATCGTCAATAATTGGCAATAAAACCCAATAATGGCTATCCTTGGATTTATTAGATAATTGTCAATAATCGCAAATAATCTTAAATAATTCACTATAAAACGAGGTGCACCATGCCAGTCTTCAATCGACCCATGCTTGCTGCCAACTACTCAAAAATGATCCTTAAGGCTGACGGGATCAATCCGGCAGCTTCTGGTTTGTTTTTATCGGCACCGCGGCGTGTCGGCAAATCGACCTTTGTGCGTGAAGACTTGCGCCCTGCTCTGGAGGCCAGTGGCGCCGTGGTGATCTATGTCGACCTATGGGACGACACCGTCGGTGATCCTGGCCAAGAGATTGTTAAGCAAATACGCCAGGAGCTGACCACGCATAACGGCGCAATCACGACCTTGGCGCAAAAACTTGGCCTGAGCAATTTCAAAGTCGCAAGCTTCCAGTTCGATCTGAACAAGGTTGGCCTTGGCGGCGACTCGGAGCTATCGCTAAAGGACGCGCTTGAGGCCCTATCGCAAGAAACCCGGAAGATGATCGTTCTGATCATCGATGAGGCGCAGCAGACCCAAACCTCGAAACTCGGTGAAAGCGCGATGTTTGCGCTCAAAGCCGCCCGCGATGAGCTGAACAGTTCGAGGCACCACGGGCTACGAGTTATCTGCACCGGCTCTAACCGAGCGAAGTTGTCACTTATGACCGCCAGTAAGGACCAAGCCTTCTACGGCGCGCAAACCGCTCAGTTCCAAATGTTGGATATGAGTTTCGTTGAGTGGTTTTGCGACACCATCGAGTTGCCTTTCACTCTCAAAGCAGCGGACGTGATGCCCATATTCGTCGCCCATGGTTACAGGCCGGAGATACTGCTCTCCGCCGCAGGAAGCTTTGCCATGATGTTCGATCCTATTCAAGACGATGTAGGCTTGGCTCAGTTCAAGGAAGAGGCCAGCCTCAAAGCGGCAGAGCCCACCGAAGAATTGATGCGCACAGTGCACAATTTGACCCCGCTTCAATCGGCTGTCCTGAAGGTAATGGCGCTTACACTCGATAAGTACGCGCCCTTCGAGGCAGCTACCATTGAGCTGTATAAGAAGGCGCTGGCTATCGCGGGTGCGAGCTCGGAGGAAAAAGAGCTGTCTACCCAGTCTTTTCAATCCGCCTTGTCTGCCCTGCAGGA
>NZ_JAMFRV010000419.1 GCF_026224925.1 Pseudomonas sp.
GCATTGCCCCAGCCCGCCCGTTGCGGCAAGCGCAACGTGGCACCGCCGAACGGGAAGATGCCGCGCTGCACTTCCATCTGCGCAAAGCGCGTGTTGCTGGCGCACAGGCTAATGTCTGAAGCCAGCATCAACTCGATGCCAATGGTCAGGCAATAACCCTGAGCGGCGACGATCACCGGTTTGTTGACCCGTGGGCCATTAAATACGCCCCAAGGGTCGTAGCCGCCTTCAGGCAGGGTCCAACCGTTAGCTAGCTCCGGGCCGGCGCTGACCAGGTCAAGTCCACCGCTAAAATGTTCGCCATGGGCAAACACCACCGCAACCCGCGCTGAGTCGTTGCGCTCGAACTCGCCATAAGCGAGGCTCAACTGGTTGAGCAGGTCAACGTCGAAGGCGTTGCGCTTGGCAACACGGTCCAGTCCGATCAACAGAACGTGGCCCCGTTGTTCGCGGCTGACACAGCGGTAGTTTGAGGAAGACATGAGCATTGATCCTTGCGCGCTGGGGGTGGGCGAAAAGAGCCTCAAGCAGTATATTAGGTGAACCGTTTTAGCAGTCCGACCCAATGATGCAGGGCCTTTGCAAAATAGACACAGACTCGCGTTTGCGCAAAGCTTGTGGCAAACAATGACCCAGTCGCGGTTCTGCAAAAATAACCCTCACTTTAGTCAGTAATTCCGGTATAGTACGCGCCGGCCTTTAACCGGGCCCTCGTTCAGGTATTGCAATTCCCCGAAGCCAGCTTCGGCTGCTTGTCCGCTCTGCGGGCTACCCTTGACGATCCATTCATTCAAACGTTTTCGCAAATCCCCGCCGACAAAGCAGCCAGGGCGACTCTAGGGTCTTACACGGCACGCGCAGCTTTGGAACATGGGTCTTTGCGGATGCACTAGAGGCAGACCCATGACCCAGGAATTCGGCGGCTTCGCCGCTTTTGAACTTCATCCAAATATCCTTGCAGCCGTTATCGCAACTGGCTACGAAGAGCCTTCGGCTATTCAGCAGCAATCGATCCCGATCATCATGGAAGGCCATGACATGATTGGCCAGGCGCAAACCGGTACGGGTAAAACCGCTGCGTTCGCACTGCCAATCCTGCATCGCATCGATCCAGCTAAACGCGAACCACAAGCGCTGATCCTTGCGCCAACTCGCGAACTGGCCCTGCAAGTAGCCACCGCTTTCGAAACCTACGCCAAGCAAATGCCGGGCGTAACGGTTGTAGCTGTCTACGGCGGTGCGCCGATGGGCCCGCAGTTGAAAGCAATCCGTAATGGCGCGCAGATCGTTGTCGCCACCCCGGGCCGTCTGTGCGATCACCTTCGCCGCGACGAAAAAGTACTGGCTACCGTGAACCACCTGGTTCTCGACGAAGCAGACGAAATGTTGAAGCTGGGCTTCATGGACGACCTGGAAGTTATCTTCAAGGCCTTGCCACCGACCCGTCAGACTGTTTTGTTCTCGGCAACCTTGCCTCAATCGATCCGTGCCATCGCTGAACGCCATCTGCGCGATCCGAAGCACGTGAAGATTCAGACCAAGACCCAAACCGTTACCGCGATCGAACAGGCTCACCTGTTGGTTCACGCTGACCAGAAGACCTCGGCTGTTCTGAGCCTGCTGGAAGTTGAAGACTTCGACGCCCTGATCATGTTCGTTCGCACCAAGCAAGCGACCCTGGATCTGGCAAGCGCCCTTGAAGCCAAAGGTTACAAGGCTGCCGCGCTGAACGGCGACATTGCTCAGAACCAACGTGAGCGCGTCATCGAATCGCTGAAAGATGGCCGTCTGGACATCGTTGTTGCGACTGACGTTGCTGCTCGTGGTCTTGACGTACCGCGTATCACCCACGTGTTCAACGTGGACATGCCTTACGATCCAGAGTCTTACGTTCACCGTATCGGCCGTACTGGCCGTGCCGGTCGCGAAGGTCGTGCGTTGTTGCTGGTGACTCCTCGTGAGCGCCGCATGCTGCAAGTGATCGAGCGTGTTACAGGTCAGAAAGTTGCTGAGGTCCGCCTTCCGGATGCTCAAGCCGTTCTCGATGCTCGCATCAAGAAATTGACTAACAGCCTGACTCCGCTGGTTGGCGATGCTGAATCGACCCATGGTGATCTGCTGGATCGCCTGATCGCCGATATCGGTTGCAGCCCGCGTGCTCTTGCTGCTGCTCTGTTGCGTAAAGCTACCAACGGTCAAGCATTGACCCTGGCCGCCATCGAGCGTGATCGCCCACTGGTTCCAACCAGCGCGCCACGTGAGCGCAGCGATCGTTCGTCTTCGAGCGAGCGTCCTGAGCGCAGCGGTGCTGATCGCGAGCGTCGTGCTCCGGTTCCATTGGCCGAAGGCCGTGCTCGTTGCCGTACCGCGCTGGGTGCGCGAGATGGTATCGCTGCTAAAAACCTGTTGGGTGCAATCCTCAACGAAGGCGGCCTGGCCCGCGAAGCAATCGGCCGCATCCAGGTGCGCGACAGCTTCAGCCTGGTTGAGCTGCCGGAAGATGGCCTTGAGCGTCTGCTGACTAAACTCAAGGACACCCGCGTTGCAGGCAAGCAGTTGAAGCTGCGTCGCTATCGCGAAGACTGATCTGCTCTTGAGTTGATCGAGTCTGAATAAAAAATCCCCGACTGGTTCGGGGATTTTTTTGTTTTGGATTTAATGAAGGCCCTGCGGTCCTGCTGTTTTAGGGGCCAACATCAAAAGCAGGTCTGCGTTATAGCGGCTGCCCTGTATCGACGCCTGCTTCTGGCCGACAGGCCGTGGGAGCGAATTTATTCGCGATCGGCTGCGCAGCAGTCGTAGGCTGGTTGATGCGGTTTTGAGCGTTGCAATTGTATTGGCCGGTTTGGGACCGCTTCGCGGTCCATCGCGAATGAATTCGCTCCTACAGGGGGGGGTGAGAGGTTGTGATTTGCCTTTGGGATTTGATGTGAATTGAATATCAAATTGCGGAAAAGAGGCCCCGTAAATCATGCGGCCGAGCGCAGGCGTTGCGTAGGGGGTAACGAGGCAGGGATGCCGAGAAAGCCGTGCGCGGCCAGGGATGGCCGCTCACGGCGACCCCCGGAGCAACGCCGGAGCGAGGGAAGTCGAGCCTTAGCGAGACCCTATGGTGGGGCAAGCCCTTTTGGCGGGACCTTTTTGCGGTTCGGCGCCCCGACGTCTGAAAAAGGTTCCTCGCTGTAAAAGCGAAACCATACTTTAAGCAACCACAAACAACGGATATACACCCAAAACTAAACGCCAACACAACCCAAGCTTTTGACCCTAGCTTGTAAACCAGCAGGACCGCAGGGCCTCCATTTCAACCAAACCGATAAATGTCCATCCCCAGCGCACCCATGGTAAATCCCTGATGCGCAATACTGAACTCACCCCCCGCGCCCCGTGCAAAATAAAGCGGCAGCAAATGCTCGTCGCTCGGATGATTACGCACCGCATTCGGCGCCAGACGTCGATAATCATGCAAAGCCGCTTCATCACCGCTCGCCAGCTTATCCACCATCCAGTCACGAAACGCTAACGCCCAAGGCTCAATACTTTCTGGCCCCGCGTTCCAGTCCAACTCTCTAAGGTTATGGGTGATGCTGCCCGAACCAATCACCAACACATCTTGTTCTCGCAAGCTCGCAAGCGCACGACCGACCTGGGTTTGCAGCGCTGGGCCGAGACGGGTTGGCAACGAAACCTGTACCACCGGAATATCAGCCTGCGGGTACATCAATGACAGCGGCACCCAAGCCCCATGATCCATAGGCCGTTTGGAATCGATGCGCGCCGGCAATCCAGCCGCTGCCAGCAACTCAACCACCTCTGCCGCCAACTCAGGCAAGCCGGGGGCCGGGTATTGCACGGCGAACAGCTCCGGTGGGAAGCCGCCGAAGTCATGCCAGGTTTCCGGCTGTGGATTACCATTGACCAACAGCTCCTGGCTTTCCCAGTGCGCCGACACAAGCACAATGGCTCGCGGCTTAGGCATCTCTGCCGCGAGACGCTTCAACGCCGGACCGCTTGCACCTGGTTCCAGCGCGAGCATCGGTGAGCCATGGGAGATAAACAAGCTAGGGAACATAGTCGGAGTCCTGAGCGTTAAGATGCCGTCATCTTCAGGCAAAAGATTGATCTAAATCTAATATAAGTTTTAGCCTGATTTGATCGAATAATTTGGAGTTGATATGCGACCGGAGTTTTGGCAAAAACGTTGGGCGGCCAATCAGATCGGCTTTCACCTGCCGGACGTTAATCCTTACCTACAACGCCACTGGCCAAGCCTTGGGCTGAAGCCCGGCGATCACGTGCTGGTGCCATTGTGCGGCAAAAGCCTCGATCTGGCATGGTTGGCGGGGCAGGGGTTTAACGTCATGGGCGTCGAGCTTTCGCAAAAGGCCGTAGAAGATTTTTTCAGCGAGCAGCAACAAACTGCAACGATTACCCAGCGCGGACCGTTCAAGGTCTTCAGTGCGCAATCAATCGAGCTGTGGTGTGGCGACTTTTTCGCCCTGACGGCTGCGGACGTGGCCAAGTGCATGGGGCTATACGACCGTGCTGCGCTGATCGCCCTGCCGCCGGAGATGCGCCAGCGCTATGTAAAACACTTGGCGCAGATTCTGCCGCAGGTGTGCCAAGGGCTGTTGATCACCCTCGACTACGAACAAACGCAAATCGATGGACCACCGTTTTCAGTCGCAGATGCCGAGGTGCAGCAATTGCTGGCGACGGACTGGCAGGTTGAAACGCTCGAAACCTGCGATGTACTCAGCGTTAGCGGCAGATTCGTCAGTGCAGGTGCCACCCGGCTAGACGAACGAGCCTATCGTTTAAGGCGCGGCGCTGTTTTGTAGATGACGGACAAAGGCATTGGAGCCGTCAATTGAGCGCTGCATATCCTTGAGCAAGTCATAGACGCTGTTTTGCAGATTGCCGCTCTCGCCCTTGAGCGCCCCGATTGCCTGCGCGTTGAGGTTGTGTTTGAGGAACAGCACTTGATCGTGCAACACGTTCAGGACCGGCGGGATTCGGCTCTCGGAGGCTTTCATCGTCACCAGTAGTTCGCGGTACTCGGTTTGGGTTCGGTCCAGTTCCTTGGCGCTCGCTGCACGTAACTCTTGGCTGGTGTATTGATCGAGCTCGTCATTCCATTCGTCAAACAGTGCATCGGCGACGTCTTCAACCGAAGCAATCCGTTGATGAATGGCGTCGGCGCTTTTCACACTGGCCAGGTACTCGTCATTTAACGTGTCGTAGCGTTTCTCAAGATCGCCACCGTCGAAATGTACGACGCGGCGATAGCTTTCCATCGCGCTGGATAGATGCTTGCTGGTGTCCTTCTGCGCGTCCCGTGCATCCTCGACCCGACCGGTCAGCATTTGGCGCTTTGAAATGCCGGCCTTGTCCATGGCGGCAAAGTACGCGCTTTGGCAACCGCTCAAGGCGAAGAGGGCAATGCAAGCAAGAGCGAGGTGGCGCATGGCCGCTTCCTTGATGGCGATAGAACACGGTGAACCCGATAAAACAAAAGGGCGACTCGCGTCGCCCTTCCGTCACACTGCATGCAGCTTATCAGGCAAGACGACGAAGCGCCTCGATCCGGTCTTCCAGCGCCGGGTGGCTCATGAACAAGCCAGCCAAACCGTGCTTAAGCCCGCCATTGATACCGAAGGCGGCCAGGCTGTCCGGCATTTGCACCGGCACGCCTTGTTCCGAACGCAGGCGCTGCAGGGCGCCAATCATCGCATTAGTGCCTGCCAGCCGAGCGCCGGCTTCGTCTGCACGGTATTCGCGTTTGCGCGAAAACCACATAACGATCGAGCTGGCGAGGAAGCCCAGTACCAATTCGGCAAAAATAGTTGCGATGTAATAGGCCATACCTTGGCCTTCTTCGTTTTTGAAGATCACCTTGTCGACAAAGTTACCGATAATCCGCGCGAAGAACATCACAAAGGTGTTCACCACGCCTTGCACCAATGCCAAGGTCACCATGTCGCCATTGGCGACGTGGCCGATTTCGTGGGCCAGCACGGCTTTGACTTCATCCGGCGAAAAGCGCTCCAGCAAACCCTGGCTGACCGCGACCAATGCATCGTTCTTGTTCCAGCCGGTGGCAAAGGCGTTGGCCTCGTACGCGGGAAAAATACCCACCTCGGGCATCTTGATTCCGGCGTCGCGGGACAATTGCTCAACGGTTTGCAGCAGCCATTGTTCATGGCGAGTACGCGGCTGAGTGATGATTTGGGTGCTGGTGCTCATCTTCGCCATCCACTTGGAGATGAACAGCGAAAACAGCGAACCGGCGAAGCCGAAAACAGCACAGAAAATCAGCAATTGACTAAGGTTTAGATCAACCCCGTTGGCCGCCATTATCCCGTTAAAGCCAAAAAGGCTCAGGGTAATGCTGGCTATGAGTACCACTGCCAGGTTTGTGGCCAAAAATAGCAAGATGCGCATCATGGTTGAAACGTTCTCCTCATGAAAAATGTAACGTGATGCGGGGTATATAAGACGATGCCCTCTGCTATTCAACAGGGCGACTATTTCAAACTGTGTCGTCTGTCTGCCGCCAATCGAAAATCTGCACGCAGGAATAACGCCCGAACCAGAGCGTTGCGCAGTTTATCAGCGGTAAGAGGCACGCCGTGCGGCCCATTCAGGCCGCGCGAGGTGTGAGTGGGGGGCGCTTACTGGCGATAGGTCTTGAGAAAGTTACCAATTCTGCCAATGGCCTGATCAAGGTCATCGACGCGCGGTAAGGTCACTACACGGAAGTGATCCGGCCATGGCCAGTTAAACGCCGTGCCCTGAACCACCAGCAGTTTCTCCGACAGAAGCAGGTCGAGGACGAACTTCTCATCGTTATGAATTGGGCAGATTTTCGGGTCGATGCGCGGGAAGGCATACAGCGCGCCCATGGGTTTAACGCAGCTGACACCGGGAATGTCGTTGAGCAATTCCCAGGTTCGGTTACGTTGCTCCAGCAGACGGCCGGCAGGTAACACCAGGTCGTTGATGCTCTGATAGCCGCCCAGCGCCGTTTGAATGGCGTGTTGGCTAGGTACGTTGGCACACAGGCGCATGTTGGCGAGTATGTCGATGCCTTCGATATAGCTCTGGGCATTGTGTTTTGGCCCGGAAATCGCCACCCAGCCAGAGCGGAAACCGGCAACGCGGTACGACTTCGACAGGCCATTGAACGTCAGGCACAGCAGGTCGGGAGCCAATGACGCGGTGGCGATATGGACCGCATCGTCGTAAAGAATCTTGTCGTAGATTTCGTCGGAGAACACCACCAGTTTGTGCTGGCGGGCCAACTCGAGCATGCCCAGCAACACTTCCTTCGGATACACCGCACCGGTCGGGTTGTTGGGGTTGATGATGACCATGGCCTTGGTATTGGGCGTGATCTTGGCCTTAATGTCTTGCAGGTCTGGCCACCAGTACGTTTGTTCATCGCACAGGTAATGCACCGGATTCCCGCCCGCGAGACTGACGGCAGCGGTCCACAATGGATAATCCGGGGCCGGGATCAGCACTTCGTCGCCGTTATTGAGCAGCGCCTGCAGCGACATGACAATCAGCTCGGAAACGCCGTTGCCCAAGTAGATGTCTTCTATACCGACGCCTTCTACATGTTTCTGCTGGTAGTACTGCATCACGGCCTTGCGCGCGCTGAACAGGCCTTTGGAGTCGCTGTAGCCCTGAGCGGTCGGCAGGTTGCGGATCACGTCCTGCAGGATTTCGTCCGGCGCTTCGAAGCCAAACGTTGCCGGGTTGCCGATATTCAGCTTGAGGATGCGATGCCCTTCCTCCTCCAGGCGTTTGGCGTGCTTGAGCACTGGCCCGCGTATGTCATAACAGACGTTGGCGAGCTTGTTCGATTTGCTGACCTGCATGGTGATTGATCCCGAAAGTGGACGGTCCAGTGGTTCACACAACCTGGCTCGCCGAGCAGAACGCCATGAAAATGGATTTGTATGCATGAAACGCGGGTGACAGACTGGCGTCTTAACGAGGCGCAATCATACGTGCCGCCCGATCCTTGGAAAAGATACAGATCGGGCTTTTTAAGCTTTGGAGGTGTACCCGTGGAAAAGTTGGAAAAAACCCGCGAAGAATGGCAGGCGATGCTTGATCCGGAGCAGTACAACGTCTGTCGCCTGAAAGCGACTGAACGTCCGTTTTCCGGCAAGTACAACAGCACCAAGACCGCTGGCGTTTACCACTGTGTGTGCTGCAATGAGCCATTGTTCGACTCTGAAACAAAATTCGATTCCGGCTGCGGCTGGCCGAGCTTTTACGCGCCCCTTGAAGGCAGTGCGGTGATTGAAATCCGCGACATGACCCATGGGATGATCCGTACTGAAGTGGTATGCGCCAAATGCGATGCGCACTTGGGGCACGTGTTTCCAGACGGTCCACCGCCGACCGGATTGCGTTATTGCATCAATTCGGTGTGCCTGGATTTGGTCCCGCGAGAGTAAGCGGCCGTTGGGCTAAACTGTTATGGCGCGATATTGACGGGATGAATTAAATTGTGCGCAAGTCAATTGCGCACTATGTTTCTTGCACATTCCACTCTTTTTAAGGTGCTGCCATGAGCGAAAATCTGCTGACCATTCCGTGTACCACCATTAAAGGTGAGCAGAAAACCCTGGCAGATTTTGCGGGCAAGGCGGTGCTGGTGGTCAATACCGCCAGTAAGTGCGGTTTCACTCCGCAGTATAAAGGCCTTGAACAGTTGTGGCAGACCTACAAGGATCAAGGTCTGGTGGTGCTGGGCTTTCCGTGTAACCAGTTCGGCCATCAGGAGCCGGGCAATGAAGGCGCAATATCCGAGTTCTGCGAGTTGAATTTCGGGGTCAGCTTTCCGCTGTTCAAGAAAATCGACGTCAATGGCAGCGACGCTCACCCGTTATTCGTCCAGTTGAAAAAGCAGGCGCCTGGCGTGCTGGGGTCGGAGCGTATCAAGTGGAACTTCACCAAATTTCTGATCGGTAAAGACGGCAAATTGGTCAAACGCTTCGCGCCCCTGACCAAGCCCCAAGACCTGACCAGCGAGATCGAAGCGCTGCTGAAGTAACCCTATATCGAGACCGGTGGGACCGAATTCATTCGGGAAAGGGCCGTACCTGGCACACCGCCTTCCCGAATGAATTCGGTCCCACAGATGTCTTGATCTTTTCACATGCGCTACCGCTACGGCTTCAGCCACTGATCCAGCAAGCTGACCAGCTCTTCGCGGCGAAACGGCTTGGCCAAGTAGTCGCTCATGCCCGCCGCAAGGCAGCGTTCACGTTCTTCGGGCATGGCGTTGGCGGTCAGGGCGATAATGGGCAGCTGCGGCCAGCGCCCGCTTTGGCGAATTTGTCGGCTGGCTTCATAGCCATCCATCACCGGCATGTTGCAGTCCATCAGCACCAGGTCGAAGTGGTGCAGCTCCAACTGTTCAAGCGCTTGCGCGCCGTGCCCGCTGACGATCACCTCGCAGCCCAGTTTGCCGAGTATGCCCTTGGCCACCAACTGATTCACAGGATTGTCTTCAACCAACAGAATTCGGGCGCGATGGCTCGCCACCTGGCCACGCAACAGCAACTCTTGAGAAATGTGCTCTTTGGGCTGCAGGGTTCGGCGCAACGTCTGATATAGCGCGTTGCGGGCCAGCGGGCGCGCCTGCTGATGCAAGGGGGCAAGGGCGCTGACCTCTTCGCTGGGCATGAAGTTGCCATAAGCCGTCACCAGCAGGATCGGCGCGGTAATCGCGGGGCGTATGCCAAACAGGCATTCCGGGCAATCAGTGATCAGCAGGTCCGGGTTCAGCCCGAACAAGCTGTCGCCGATACTGCGACGCTGGTAGTCAATACCCCACCCCGTCAGCAGGCTCGCCAGCAGTTCAGCCAGACCACTGTCGGCCGGACTGACCGCCACCACCCGGCCTTTGAGTTTTTCCAGGACCAGTGCCGGGGTGTGGGTGATCAACGGTAGTTCCGCGCTAAAACGGCTGCCGAAGCCTACCTTGGACGTCACGCTCAATCGGCCTTTCATTGCGCCGCACAGGTTATGGGTCAGTGCCAGGCCCAAGCCGGTGCCGCCGTATTGCCGAGTGATATCCGCCGCCGCCTGGGTGAACGGCTGGAATATTTTCGCTTGATCCTCCAGAGCAATGCCGATCCCGGTGTCAGACACGTCGATTCGGATGCCGCC
>NZ_JAMFRV010000036.1 GCF_026224925.1 Pseudomonas sp.
ACAGCGGCGAAAGATTGCCGTGGATCTCAATCAAGCGCTCATCCGGGCTGCCCGCTGCGCGGTGATAACCATCAACGTTTTGCGTCAACACCCAACATTCGGGTTTGATCCGCTGCAAGTGAGCGATGGCGTAGTGCGCAGCGTTCGGTTGCGCGCCCAGGCACGCACGACCCAACTCTGCGATGTATTTCCAACACAACGCAGGGTCGCGACGCAGCATGGGGCCGGACAAGGCCATTTCGATTGGCAGGCCGTCCGTCGTGGTGCCGTTGTAGAGCCCGCCTACACCGCGATAGGTGGGCAAACCCGAATCGGCTGACAGACCGGCGCCGGTAATCACCAGAATGCGCTGGGCATGCCGTAGCGCCGCTGCGGTCTGTAGCAGCAGATCGCGCGCTATCACCATTGGTCTACCAACCCAATGTCTCTTTCAAAAACGGAATGGTTAGCTTGCGCTGCGCTTGCAACGACGCCTGATCGAGGCGCTCCAGCAGCTCGAACAACGCACTCATGCTGCGAGTCCCACGGGTCAGAATGAAATGACCGACTTCATCAGTCAGGTGCAAACCACGGCGTGAGGCACGAAGCTGCAGGGCACGCAGTTTGTCTTCATCGGACAACCCACGCATCTGGAACACCAGGGCCATGGTAAGACGGGATTTGAGGTCGAGCAGTTTGACCGGCAACTCGCGGGGCGACTGAGACGCCGCAATCAGCAGGCGACGACCGCTGTCACGCAGACGATTGAACAAATGGAATAGCGCTTCTTCCCATTCCGGCTTGCCCACCACCGCTTGCAGATCGTCCAGACAGACGAGTTCGTACTGCTCAAGGTTGTCCAGCAGCTTGACCCCTTCACCGATCAGGTCAGCCAGTGGCAGGTAGACGGCGGGCTCGCCCATTTGTTCGAAGCGCAGACAAGCGGCTTGCAGCAGATGAGTACGCCCGACGCCGTCCTTGCCCCAGAGATAAATCAGGCTTTCGGTCCAGCCAGCGTCGGCTTCGCACAGCCGCTCAACATAGCCGAGTGCTGCGGCATTGGCGCCGGGATAGTAATTAATGAAAGTGGCGTCATCACGCAGACGCACACCCAAGGGCAGCTGAATCGGTTTCATGCTGGCTTAACGGTTCAGGCGAACCGCTGGGGGCCTCTGTGTAAAGTGTGCAAAGTTTATACCGCCGACGCCGAGCGCACAATGCGGCAGCAAAATCAAAGGTTTGCAGCGGTTCTTGTAGGAGCGGGCTCTGTGTTGAGCGCAGCATCACAAATCAGGATCTTCAGTCCCGCTGTAAATATCTGACTCTTTATAGAGGACATGGACATGCCGCACCAGCACCATGATGACCGCAGCTACCGGCAACGCCAGCAATACTCCGGTGAAGCCAAACAACTCACCGCCCGCCAGGATCGCGAAGATCACCGCTACCGGGTGCAGGCCGATTCGATCACCGACCAACAAAGGCGTAAGGACCATGCCCTCCAGCGCCTGACCAATCATGAACACCGCAACAATACCCATCATCGGGTACAGGTCACCGCCAAACTGGAACAACCCGGCAATAATCGCCGCACCGATACCTATCACGAACCCCATATACGGAACGATGGCGGCAAGACCGGCGATCACACCAATCAACAGACCCAGTTCCAGACCCACCAGCATCAGGCCTGCTGCGTATATAAAGCCCAGAGCAACCATGACCAGCAACTGACCGCGAATAAACGCACCCAGCACTTCATGGCATTCGCCCGCCAACTTGACGATTTGCCCTTCACGATGACGTGGTAACAGGCTACGAACCTTGGCCATCATGACGTCCCAGTCGCGCAACAGGTAGAAACA
>NZ_JAMFRV010000420.1 GCF_026224925.1 Pseudomonas sp.
ATGCACGTGGAAATATTTACTTGGTCGCCTTGCCGTCAACACTTCGCTCACTGGGAATAGACATTCCACAGGATGCTGCATTGGCCGCCGCAACACGAAGACTCTGGGCAGAGCAGGCAATTACAGCACTGTGTGATTGGCCACGCGGTCAGCGCCCTGAAAATGCGAAAGAACATCGCTGTGATGGCTTGCTGATTGGGCCGTTCCAAGAGGCAAGTCCCTTTGACCTGCTGATAGTCAACACGGACGGCACACTGGCAGAGCGGAGCGGAAACGGGCTGACCATTTTTTCGCAAGCGTTGACTGACTCTGGACGAATAGATGCCACGACCCCTTTCATGCTCAGGGTTCATCACGACCACGGCTCGTCATCGTCTCCTGTTGCGACAATGGTCACACCCGATACGCGGCAAGCGCTACATGGTTTTTGGTTAGATCTTGGAAAGCCCGCATTTGGACCAGAGGCCGTCCAGGCAACGCGCTCCGGCTTGGTCGAAACGGGCCAACGTGACGTTAAGTTCAATGGTGTGAAGCGTCTCATCGGCCTAGACCCGCGTTGGTGCCGGAGCGTCTTCGTTCGCATAGGCAATCCGCACTGCGTCACGCTGGTATCTGAGACAGAGGCGCTTCCCGGGTTTCGTCAGATGCATGAGCAACCGCTCCATGCCGCCTTGGCACATATTGCTTTTGCCAAAGGTGCCCATGGCGACGGCGACCCGTGTGCAGCAGGGGTAAATCTCCAATGGGCAGCCATGGGTTCCGCAAACACCATCATCGCTAGAGTATTTGAGCGCGGCGAAGGCCCAACAGCCTCTTCAGGCACAAGTGCCTGTGCAGTTGCAGCAGCAGCCTGGCTAGCGGGCTTGGTGTCCAGCGGTATGGTCGACGTAGTGATGCCAGGAGGCATCGCGCCCGTGAGGCTGATAGAGAACGAAGGGAGTCTCGTGCAGATACTACTGTTTGGGACGGCCGGCTTGTTGGACAAACTTACTTTTATGCCATGACTTCAACCCAAGATTTTTTCAAAGTAGACGCGATCGAATCCATCCTCCGAGCGCCTCTGGACTTCGACGTAACCGAGTCGACGATAAATTGACAGATTGTCGGTCATCTTCACATTCGTGTAGAGATGAACGCTGTTAAGGCCCAAGCGCACCGCCTGCGCCTCGCAAAACTGAACGAGTGATTTGCCGATACCTTTCCCACGCCCTGCTTTTGACACGGCCACGTTTTCGAGAAACATATGCTGATCCACCGGAAAGAAGACGATGAAACCTCGCAATTCGTCTTGTTCTCCTGTGGAAAGGTGCACATAGCCGGCTGCAATCTGTGCCCTGTAATCCGCCAACATCGGTGCAGGCTTTCGTCCCAATACGGAAACATACTGGACATACGCTTGCTCGGCACAAGCACGCACAGCGACTTCATCGTCTGCAACTGCTTGGCGGATAATGTGTCGTTCGCTCATGGCAAATCCTGACGCAATTTTGTGTAATGTCGGTTTAGAAAGTTCGTAAAAGCACTCGGCCGAATGCTGCGATACGAGCGCTTGTGCTCGCAGAATACCCGTTCGAGCCGCTCTGTGGTGTGGACGAGCGCCTCGATGTGCATTTATAGAATGATACGCAGCGAAGGCGGATCGGAAGTTCACCTGGGTCGATTGTGGCCATTCACGACTGGCAACAAACGGCACGAAACGGACATGTCCGGTCTTCACAAACATCTGCCCATATCACCGACGGTAATCTTTTCAGAGAACCGCCCTAACGTTTTTCAAAGATGAAGCGCCGGTTCCGCCCCTGCACCTTGCCGGGGTGCTTCGATCTTTACCTTCAGAGCAATCAGCAGCGCCGCAAGCAGCATCAAGATGCCTGCTGCGACGAAGACGCCTGCGATACCACTAAAGCTGAACATCGCGCCCCCCGCAGCAGCCCCCGCAGCGATGGCGGACTGCACCGAGGCCACCACCATTCCTCCCGCGCTTTCTGCCTGATCGGGCACCGCGCGCGCCACCCAGTTCGACCACGCCACTGGCACGCCGCCGAAAGCCATGCCCCAGAGTGCCAACAGCAACGCCTGGCCAGTCACAGATGCCGGCAACAGCACCAAGGCGAGCGCTGCAACGCCGACTAGAGCAGGCATCAGCACCAGCGTTCCGCGCGGGCTACGCACTAGCAGCCATCCGGCCAACAGCGTGCCGGCAAAGTTTGCGGCGCCGAAGCCCAGCAACATCAGCGCCAGCTCATCAGGCCCGACTCCGGTAGTGCTTTCCAGGAACGGCCGGATATAGGTAAACAGCGCGAAGTGGCCGGTATGCACCAGCACGCAGCCCAACATTCCCACTGCAATGCCCGGGCGTAGCAGTACCTCCAGCACCGTTCTCAACCGTGCAGTCCTTCTGGGTGCGAGCGGCGGCAGTGTGAACAACTGGAAAACCAGCGTCACGCCCCCCACTGCCGCAGCCGCCACGAAAGCGCTGCGCCATCCGTAGATTCCACCCAAGTAGCTGCCCAGCGGCACCGCCACGACGGTCCCCACAGCGATGCCGCTGAAAATGATCGACAAGGCACGCGGTAGCAGCGCCGCAGGTACAAGACGCATCGCCACCGCAGCCGCCATGCTCCAGAAGCCGCCCAGTGCGATGCCCAGCAGGACTCGCATCAGCAGCAGCACCGTGAGGCTCGACGAGAAGGCGACTAACAGGTTGGAGCAGATCATCAGTGCGCTGAAGCACAGCAGAACCACTCGCCGGTCGATCCCTCGCGTCAGGCCCGGCACCAGCAACCCGGCGAACAGCGCAACTACCGCCGTGACTGTCACGGCCTGCCCTGCCAACGCTTCCGACACCCCCAGTTCGGCAGCCATCGGCGTCAGCAGGCTGGCCGGTAGATACTCCGCCGTCAGCAGTCCGAACACGCCCATCGCCAGCGAAAATACCGCCATCCAGGCCGGTGCCGCAGGTTCTACATCAGTTGCATTCCCCAGGTCTGCACCGGGTACGACGTCACAAACACAGTTACTCATCACTAGACATCCCTCAAAAGTTATCGCGACCGGAAGTCTAGGTGCGAAGGTCAGGATGATCTATGATGCAAAATCTTGAATTTTTTACCGAAACCCCGAGAATAATGTCTCCAGACCCATTCGATGTGTCCTCTGACCTCATAAACGAACTGCTACGTGGCATGCGACTGCGTGGCATCGAGTACCGCCGCATCCAGGCAGGGCCAGCTTTTGGCTTGGGCTTCAATGCCAAGCCCGGACACGCCTACTTCCACTTCATCGCTGTCGGCGCCGTCACACTGCGTACCGAGGACGGCACCCTGTACGAACTGACGGCTGGCAACGCCGTGTTCATCTCCCATGGGGGTGCCCATCAGCTTCTATCCAGCCTGGACATACCCGTCCAGGACATAGGCAGTTTCGACGCAGCGTCCCTCGGTGATTCGGTGTGTGCCGTGGATGCTCGCCCCGATGTTGGCGTCACTCACAGCGCCCTCCTCTTCAGCGGCTGCATGGAATTCGAACTTGGCAGTTTGCATGGTCTTGGCCGCCTCATGCCGGATCTCATGCTGATCGATGCTCAGGGACAACGCTATCCAGGGCTCATGCCGATCCTTGCATCCATGGAGCGTGAAGTCAGCTGCGCACGCATCGGCTTCGCCGGCATCCTTGCCCGTCTCGCGGACGTGGTCGCGGCCATGATTGTTCGAGGCTGGGTTGAATGTGCCTGCGGTAATGCTTCAGGCCTTGTAGCCGCGTTACGCGATCCCCGCTTGGCCAAAGCCCTATTGGCTCTGCACCAACAGCCTGGGCGCGATTGGACGGTGACCGAACTGGCGGCGCAATGTAATACCTCCCGCTCTGTTTTCGCGCAGCACTTTCAAACCACAATCGGGACGCCACCGCTGCGCTACGCAACTGAACTGCGGATGCGTCTCGCCAGTCAGTGGCTGACGCTGGAGAGACTTCCTATCGAGACAGTCGCGCAGCGCCTTGGATACAATTCGCAGGCTGCCTTCAGCCGAGCCTTCAAGCGCGTCACCGGCCAGCCGCCCGGCGCCAGCCGACAACTAACCCGGCCCGCCAGCGCCTGAAGTGTGATGATTAGATCTGTTCGGCCACTCGTGTAGGGATCTTTCGAGCCATTGATGTTCACAAATCAAAATCAGGTTTCTAAGTCGAGCAGTACTTGGGGTCGTTTGCTGCCCTTCACGACAGACAACAAAGGGCCCAACGGGTATTTGGGCTGTCAATATCACGTTTAAAGACAACTTTCGTAAAATTGTCATGCCCCTCAAAACAACCTTTACGTTGAAGTAGGTTTATGGCGATTACGGTGCGTTGATCTCTACCGGTGGTGACATGCAAAAAACGGCCAAAAGCAGACTTTAACTCTGGCACGGGGTTAAGATCGTAATAACCAAGCTCAAATGGACCCGCGCTTATGCCAGCATCCCAAATTAGATCCTCACCAGCGCCATTACTCAAGCAAGGCGAAACGGTGGTCTTGTTCGACGGCGTATGTAAGCTGTGCAATGGTTGGGCAAGATTCCTGATCCGCCATGACAACCACAGGCGTGTCCGGTTGGCGGCAGTACAGTCGCCCGAAGGGCAGGCGCTGTTAGCTTGGGCAAATTTGCCCTTAGATCAATTCGACACCATGGCCGTGATACGCGACCGGCACTACTGGGTACGTTCGGATGCATTTTTTGAAGTCATCGCCCAACTGCCCGCCGGTTGGCGTCCATTGATACTTTTGCGCTACTTCCCAAGCAAGCTTCGAGATTGGGCATACGATCGCATCGCGCTTAATCGATACCGGCTTTTCGGAAAATACGACACGTGCCTTTTGCCTGACCCTGATCATGAACAACGTTTTTTGAAAGTTCCAGCATGAACGCCTTGGTACGCATTAACTGGATCGCCCGAGGCGGTTTGGCCTTCATGTTTGGCTACCATGGCCTGGTTCCCAAGTTGCTGTGGCTAAGTCCAGGCGAGCGGACAATGATCCAATCTCATGGGATCGATCAGGTTGAGCTATTCGCCAATATTGCCGGAGCCGGCGAAATTGTCCTGGCCCTATGGATATTGCTCGCGCCGCGCAGTTCCTGGCCGCTTACCGTCGCCGCGACGGCGCTGCTCAGCCTGCTGCTGGATGTCGCGATTTTCAATCCATCGATGCTTAGGGATGCCTTCAACCCTGTCTCGCTAAATGTGGCCGGACTTGCCCTGTGCGCCGTTGCCTGGAACACCAGGGTTTTAGCCAAATTGAACACGCCAGGAGAGACTATGTTTGCCCCTCCTACACCAATAGCTCAAACAACCGAACCGGCGTCATCTTCGTTACCATAATCATGACAATCACAAACATACCTAAAAATCCGAAAACTCCCATCCAAAACCATTTTTTGTATACGGACCGATATTCATCATCGAGCCTCTTTCCTACCTGAACTGCGTTCAAAGCCAAGACATACAACCGCTTCTGAAGCACCAACACCGGCAGCCAAAGCGACCCCACGCAAAGGAAGATGATCAACGACGTCAGCACCCACTCCGTCGTCAAGGGAAGTCCGGCAAGCGTCATCAGCAGGTAGCCCGTCGCGATCTGAATGAAGCCTGCCGGTGTGGTAATCCAGGTATCGAATCGCACGACCGTTCTGGCCACGTGCGCAATCACTTGAGGGTTGGCCGTGCGGCTGGCAGCAATCAAGTAAAGATAGGACCCCATGCCGAATCCAAACAGGAAAATAGCGGCTATGACGTGGATGTACTTCAGGCACAGATAGAGCATGGTCAGCTCTGCTCGTCAGAGAAGTACACGGACATGCTCAAGTTTTCTGGATCATTGATCGCGGCCATGTATTCGTCGACGGTGATTTCGCCCACGCAAGCTCGGGCGCCAGGCTCGGGCAAGTACCCTTGGGCGATTTTTGTGGCCAAGGCAACGGCTGCGCAGCTTGGGATTTCTGGGCCTTTGTCATTCAATGCTGTCAGTTGCACCGTCATGGACAGCGGTTTTCCGTCAACACCGATGCCCTGGACATCAATGTACATCGCGCTTTTGCCATCGCCGAATCGTTCGAACCATAGACCCCACCGATGAAGCCTTTCGGCCCAGGGAGCATGGTCACGAACCATCCCTATCCTCAGTGCCTGGGCAAGCAGATAGTTGGCGACACCGCCGAGCTTGAGACCCGCTCCGGCCTTGAAACTCAGAGTTTGGGCGCCGTAGCGGCTGGCGAAGATGTCCATGTCCGGCACATCGACATTGGCCAGCACCCGAGTGCCCAGATGTTGCATCTTGCGCAGCTTCAGGTCTTGCCAACCCAACACTTCATGAACCTCGCCATGCTTAAGTTGCTTGATAGGTTTGCCTGCGTAGGCGAGAACGCCTTTGACAGTCGACAGTCCTGGCATCTTGGCCGAAGAGGAAATGCCATGTTCGATCAAGTCGATGCGTTTAAAGCGATACCGCTGCTGATCGATGATTGCTGCCGACAGCGTCGGCACCGAACTGCAACCACTGAGGATCGCCACTCCCGCTTGTTTTGCTCGAGCATCGAGCACACCAATGCCGGTGACGAAGGTTCGGCAGTCAGACAGGTCGCAGTAGTTCACGCCCGCGCCTATGCAGTTCTCGGCGACGGCATAGGATTGCCCCTGAAACGGGCCGCCGGTATGGATGACCAAGTTGATGTTCATCGAACCCAGAACGGATTTGAACTCAGTACCCATGGCATCGCCGCACCAACTTTCGCAGACCGTGCCCGATTGGGTTTTCAACTCATCGACTTTGCGCAATAACTTGTGTGGGGCGCGCCCCGAGATCACCAGAGCTACGCTTGGCATCACAACCAAATGCCTGCAAACGATGCTGCCAAAATTTCCGTACCCACCGATCACCATCACCCTGAACGCCATTAACTCTTCCCTAAACGATTCGATGATGCAGCCAACTCACCTTAGACAGGTTTCGGTGGAGCTTCACTCATCTCGGTTACCCAGGCAAGTAGCGCGTGTACTCACTGCTGACGCTTAGATACTTGGGGAGGCTCATGATCTTTTTCAGTGTTACTTTACGGTTGGGCGCGGTTCAGGCTCGGACCCGCCCTGGACCTTGCAGCGGGGCTATCTGCAGGCGCCGTCCCGGCAAACGTCACGAACAAAGCACCACACAGCACTCCGACGAGATCGACTGTCGCCGGCATTAAAAGCTAAGCCAGCAACCGGGCGTAGCGGTCCAAATCAATATTTCCTCCGCTCACAATCACGCCGATACGTTTGCCTTCCAAAGCCTTGCCCATCTCACGTACGGCGGCCAATCCCAGGCATCCAGTTGGCTCCACGACCATCTTCATGCGCTCAGCAAAAAAGCGCATACCCTCAACCAACTGAGCGTCTGTAACCGTCAGAATGTCATCAACGTCTCGGCGAATAATGGGAAACGTGTAGTGCCCCAAGTGTTGCGTCTGAGCACCGTCAGCCAACGTATCCGGCGTGTCGATGTGTACAATTTCTCCAGTGCGAAACGATTGCTGACCGTCATCCCCAGCCTGCGGCTCCACTCCGTAAATTTTACAATCAGGAGACAGCACCCTAGTTGCCAGAGCGCTACCGGCTAAGAGTCCGCCGCCTCCCAGGCACACGAAAAGTACGTCCAGAGGCCCATTATCTTGCAACAACTCCAGGGTCGCAGTGCCTTGTCCTGCAATCACATCCGGGTGGTCATACGATGGAATCAAGGTGTAGCCATGCTCCTCTGCCAGCTTTCTACCAATAGCTTCGCGATCCTCGCTGTAACGGTCATAGAGCACCACACTGGCGCCGTATTCACGTGTCGCGGCCATTTTTGACGCCGGAGCATCATGTGGCATCACGATGGTCGCTGGAATACCCAAAATACGCGCGGACAGGGCAATCCCTTGGGCGTGGTTGCCGGATGAGAATGCCACGACCCCGGCCTTGCGTTGGCGGTCGTCGAAACGCGCCAATGCGTTGAATGCGCCGCGAAACTTGAAAGCGCCCATGCGCTGATAGTTCTCACATTTGAAAAACACCTCGGCGCCAAGTTGTCCGTTAAGCGTGCGCGAAGTCAATACCGGTGTGCGGTGGGCATGGCCCCGAATGCGTTCGGCGGCGTCAAGAACGTCCTGATAGGTAGGAAGAATCAGTTGAGTCGTGGTCATCGGGTCATCACTCCTGATTTAGTAAATTTTTTAAAGAGGTCCAACCCAAAGGCCTCAAGACCCCCACGCGATACTCGACAAGTCCGCCGCCAGAGTATCCAGAGTGGGCCTCGTCACCAAGGCCGCCGGTGCGCCTTCTGGGGCAGCCAAGCCAATGCGGTTATGCCAGATCGTCGGCAGGCCGACCTTCTCGGTCCCGAACAGGTCATAGGCAGAGCCGGCCACAAACACCGCATTTTCCGGTGCAATGCCCAGGGTATCCAAGGCTAAGCGATAAGGCACAGGGTCCGGCTTGTAGAACCCGGCCTTCTCCGACGTGATGACCACATCGAACGGCACCCCCATAAGGTCTGCAGCAAGACGGCCCAGTTTCTCCGAGCAGTTGGTCACAATGCCAAGCTTATAGTGCGGCTTGAGTGCCGCCAGCACCGCCTTGGCTTCAGGCCAGGGCTGCAACTCGCCCCAGCGTGCTTCCAGTTCGGCAGCGGCCTGACTGCCCAACCCTACTTCAATGGCCGCTTCTTCGACCAGGGTTTCATAAGGCCTATACGTGCCACAGCCATAGGTCGCCTTCAGATACGCCATGCGCCATGTGCGCCCCACTTGCTCTGAACCGGCCACTGCATTCCACAGCGTCCAGGAGTCCAGCAAGGCGGTCAGAAGATCGAATAGCACAAGTTCCACAGGGGGTGAAGCCTGAATCAGGAGCGGGTTTTCAAGGTTATTTGAAGTCATTGCTGCTGGTCCTGTTCAGGGTTGTGGAATTTCAGCTACGGCCGTAATTTCCACCAGTGCACCATGGTGGAGTTCGCCACAGGGAATGACTGCCCGCGCCGGTCTATTTCCACCCATTAAGGCCGCGTAGAGCGCGTTGACGACCGGCCAGTGCTTAACATCGGTAATGAATATCTGCACATTGACCAGATTCGCCAGGGAGCAATGGGCAGCATGGAGAACCGCTTCCACATTGGCCATGGCCTGAACGAACTGGGCCTCGATACCTTCCGGAAAGTTGCCAGAAGCCGGGATAAACGGCAGTTGGCCGGACACAAACAATAAGTGCCCCGAAACAACGCCATGGGAGTAATGACCGCCCGGCGCGGGCATTTTTTCTGAAGTAATGATTTCCATTGATGCCTCCATTAAAGAATTGGAACAACCCGAAGCCGTTAGCCTCCGATGGGTTTTACCAGCCCGCAATGCGTGACCAGTAACCGAGGTGGCGTCCCTCGGTCAGGACGTGATAACCCGCATGCTGTGCCGAGGTGGCGCATGCATGGTTGGGCAGGATGCACAGTTGGGTGCCCACGGGCAGTGCACTTGCCGGCACAAGGGTTCCCGAGCGCGACGAGATGATCCCGTGCTCCTGGTTGGCCACAGTAACGATCAAGTCGCCAATGGGCTGCCCCGCCAGGTCACAGACGATGCCGTAACCCTGGTCCACGCTCTGCTTGGCGGTGCCACGATCGCGGGAAAGGGCCATCCAGCCGGCGTCGACAATGGTCCAGCCTTTTTCCGGCTGATGGCCGATAACGGTAGTCACCACCGAGACGGCAATGTCCTGCACCTGGCACACGCCCAACCCCACCATCACCAGATCGAAGAAGGCAAACACCCCGGCCCGGACTTCCGTAATACCGGACAAGTCCTGGGTAAACAGCGCCGTGGGCGTAGAGCCGATGCTAATGATGGACAGTTGGAACCCCGCCCCTGTAAGCAGCTGCGCAGCATCGACCACGGCGGCGCGTTCCTGCCGGGCATAGGCCTCGATTTCAACGATGGAGCGGCTGTCATAAGAGTTGCCGGCGTGAGTCATGACGCCGCTGACCGTAACGCCGCTGGCGCGCAGCAACTGAGCAATCTCCACCAGCAGCGGCGAGTGCGGGGGGATGCCTGAACGATGACCATCACAATCGACTTCCAGCAGTACCTCGAAGGGCTGTTCATGGCCGCGAGCAAAGTCGGCCAGCAGCCGGGCGCTCTCCAGGTTGTCCAGCACCAGCTTCAAGGCCGCGCCTTGTTTGATCAACGTTGCGGCGTGAGTGAACTTGTTGGGGGCGATGCTGACGCCATACAGGATGTCGGTGAAACCGGCGGCGAAAAAGAAGTCTGCCTCACGCAGAGTGGACACAGTGATCGGCCCGCGTCCGCCTGCAAAAAAGCGTTCGGTCACTTCCAGGGATTTATTGGTTTTGACATGAGGGCGCAACACCACCTCAAACGGCGCCAGTTTGTTGCACATGCGCAGGATGTTCGCATCCAGACGATCAACATCCAGTAACAGCGCGGGGGTTTCGAATAGTTCTGCCATTTGTGCTCTCCGGTAATGTCGCTATTCTAAGCCGTCAAAACCGTCGTGAACTTTAATCTCCCTAACTCATAGATTCAGTAAAACTTAATGAACGATGCATTCGATATTCGCTTTCTACTGGTTATCCGTGAGAGCACCAGCTTGCTGGAGGCGTCGCGTAAACTCGGCCTGACACCCTCAGCGGTCACCCAGCGGTTGCAGCAGATGGAAAAGAAACTGGGCATCCGCCTGCTGGATCGAACCGCCCGGCAACTACGCTTCACCGACGAAGGCGAATTGCTGTGCCTGCGCGGGGCCGAGCTGATCCAGCAATTCGACGCTCTACTGGAGGACCTGCATGAACGGCGCAGCGGCTTCGTCGGCAAGCTGAAAATCAACGCGCCGTTCGGTTTTGGCAGGCAGTATGTGGCGCCAGCAGCCGCTGCCTTTCAACGCCAGCATCCAGAGGTCGAGATTGCCCTGACCCTGTCCGACCAACCCATGGTCGAGGCCAGCGACCGCTTTGATGTGGTGATCCATATTGGCGAGCTACGCACCTCCAATCTGGTGTGCCATGCCATTGCGCCAAATCGTCGTTTTATCTGCGCCTCACCGGCCTTTATCGAACGGCACGGCCTGCCCAAAAGCCCCGAAAACCTGGCCGAGCTACCCTGCATCGCACTGCGCGAGAACAATGAAGACGTGACGCTGTGGCATTTCACTCGCGCACGCAAAACCCAGAGTGTGCGCATCCACCCGGTCTTGAGCTGCAATGACGGCAGCGTAATCCGGCAATGGGGCTGCGCGGGGCAAGGCATCATCCTGCGCTCTGAATGGGACGTCGCCGATGCCCTGATCGATGGCACCCTAGTGCGGCTGCTGCCCGCCTGGAAGCTGCCGGATGCCAATGTCGTGGCCCTCACCCATCAACGCGAAGGACTGCCTGCGCGAACTCTCAATTACATGCGATTTTTGCAGGAGTCATTCCGACCGGTGCCGCCTTGGCGCGTTTGATCCGCCATTCGCGAGCGGCTGCAATGGGGCTAGGCTGTGTGAAAACGCAGGCCCCGTTTTGAAGGCTGCTTTGCTACGTAAAATCTGCCAGTGCTTGGTTAATCAGTGGACCTGAATTTGCGTAGGAACGCGATTGTCGTTGCGATACCAGCGGCCTAATGCGCTCTAAAACGTTTTTCAAACATTTACTCGGCGGCAATAGAGCGCAAGGTTGATCCTTTTTACCAAGGCAGGGTTTGCACCTGCTCGTGCTCCAAGCTGTAGAACAGCGAAGGGTCTGGGCGCGCCGCGATTAGTTGGAACAGCCGCACGGCGGAATCATCTGCTGAAAGCTCAGCCCCTTGCACACCGATTCCCGAGCGCAGCCTGCCGGGGTGAACCGTATAGCTCAACAGTCGGTCACCCAACTCATCAGCGATGCAAAGCGACAGCATGTTGAGCGCCGACTTAGAGATTCGATAAGTATAGGAGCAGCCCAGTTTGGAGACTTGCTCATCGGCGTTTTGAGCGACCGAGCCGCGGCGTGAAGAGATATTGACCACCGTGGCCAGGGAGAACGAGGCAGCCATCCGCCTGATCAATTGCCCCGGTCCAATACAGTTGACCTCGAACGCCCGCCTTAACTCATCGGCGCTTTCATCGAACAGCGAATGCTGCTTGCTACCGATACCAGCATTGTTGATCAGCAAGTCAATCTTAGTCAGCCCTCTGCCCTGCAAGAAACTTTCAAAATTCGTGAGATTAGCGTCCAAGCCCTCGGCCAGATAGTCCAGCGCAAATACCTCATCGGCTAGCCCGCATTGCACGAGCGACTGTAACTTGTCGGGAGACTTACTAACGGCTACGACATCGTAACCACTCAGTTTCGCCTGACGGCAAAGTGCGCTGCCATAACCTCCTGTTGCGCCGGTGATGATTGCTCTCATGGGCTTCCTTGATAAATATAACGAGTTGTCGCCGGGCGACGAGCGACACACTTTAACGTCCGCAGTCCGCGCCTGTCTTCGTCAAAATCACGAACACTTTCCTGCTGCCTCCCCAGCGACCACCGTCCAGGCGGATAGGCCGTTCAATGCTCAAACCGACGATTTATTCCAAGCGGCAGGTGCTTCTGGGTTCGATGAAGATACCTTGCCTATGACGCTCGCGGATGGGCAGATTCTCCTTCTCCTTCGATTCGTAGCGCGTTGGGAAATGCACTAGCGGCCAATCTCCGCTGGCTAACGCTACAACGATCTGAATCGCACAATCCATTGCCGCGCCAAGGACCGACGGCTTTCGGCCAAAAGCTACGGACGTGTCCGACTTCTCAACGCATTATCAACGGCTGATCTAGACACGATACACTTAGCCGCGACTACTAAAGACTTTGAGGCAACCTGCATGAGCGGCGATGAGTTGAGGCGTTTGAGGGCGGAAATTGACAGCTTGGATGAAGAGGTCATCAGGATTCTCGCGCTGAGATTTATCGCTACCGGCAAGGTTGGCATTATCAAGGCTGCACAGCGTTTGGAGGCTGTAGATCCTTCTCGCGAAGCCGAGCAGGCGAAAAGGTATTCCGTCCTGGCTACACGCCACGGGGTTAGTATCGAACTGATTCAAAAAGTCTTCAGAGCCGTCATAGATGAAGTTGTAGTCAATCATCAAGCCATTCAAGAAAACACATTGAAATAGGCTGGAATGCATCAGATGGTTGATGACCACCTACATTAACCTGATGTTAGCCAGATCTAAATCTCCAATGCCAAGGCTCATACGCGTAGCCGGTGGCATTGTTGATCGGGTAAGACTTCTGAAGGCCGAAACAATGTAAATGTCCACCCCAAGCCTGCTGGCGGAAGTTTTCAACTGTCGCCAAGCCTGCGCAGCGATGGGTAGCAGCAAGTGCTCTCTTGCGCTTGCATCAACCTCGGCAAGCTCAAGGACCTTCGCCTCAACGAACTCTTGCAGATTGCGATCAATGACGGAGTGTAGCGATATACCTAAGTAATCAAGCATGCGCAGCGCAGCGGGCGTGTAGCACATCATGCGAACCAAGGGGCAGGATTGGTGACATAGCCTACCAGAGCGCGGTGCTCAGATCAGTTACCTCTACCAGAAATTGTCGACCTTAACCTGGCCAGGTTTGGATACCTTTACCAGACGCTTACGTCTGCTCTGCAGGAGAGGCTGAAGGAGTCTACCGGTGGTCACATAAAATGCACTTTTGACCGTCCTCATGGCCCATCTTAGATAAGTCTTATATTGGGAGTACCCATGAAAAACATCTATTTCTTAGCCTGCGTATTATCAAGCGTTGTGTGCATGCACGTGGTGGCGGCTCCAGCAACGGAAACGTTCTCCATCGCCGCAAACCAAGCAGAAGCTGATAAAACAGGAACTGTACCCAATTCGCAGGGATCATCGGAACGGGCCGATAAGGCTAATCCACAAGCCACACCGCCTGGCAGCAAGCCAGGGGACTTATCCGGATCCAAGGGAAAGAACGATGAGAAAGGCAACAGTGCCGACACAACGTCTAGTCAAGATCCGCCTAAAGGAGACAAGGACTCAGGCAACGGCGCGAGTGATAGTGGGAGTAATTAAGCTGACCGATACTCACTAGCAACTGATAGATGATAATGAGCAAAAAGCGCAGAGGACTGAAACGTTTTGTAGTACGCTTTTTTTCGAATTCTGTAGGCTTACCCTGAAGTTCGCTGTTGTTTTCTCAAGTCTGCAACAAACTACAGAGTTGGAAAGGCACAATAGTGAAGCGAAGTCCGTAGGCCACCTATTCTCGACATCAGCGGCCACTCCTGGCCTGGGAGTCTGCCCGAGATGATTCTGATTCTGTTGCCATCCGCCGATTACGACCCTACCGAAAGCAGCGTGCCATGGCAGGCACTGCGCAAAGCTGGCATCGAGGTACGTTTTGCCACCCCGCAAGGCTTGGCCGCCTATGCCGACCCACGGTTGGTGAGCATCGGGTTCGGCCCGCTGAGCCCGATGCTGATGACACGCAAAGCCGACCTGGACAGCTACGCGCAGATGATCGAAAACGAGGCGTTTCGCCAACCGCTGGGGTATGCCGATGTCGACCCGACGCAGTTCGCCGGGCTGCTGATTCCCGGCGGTCATGCTAAAGGGATGCGTAGCCTGCTGGAATCCGGGCAGGCCCGGCACATCGCCCTGCAATTTTTCAAGGCAGAAAAGCCAGTGGCAGCGGTGTGTCATGGCGTGCTATTGCTGGCCCGTACACTCGACCCGGACACCGGGCGGTCAGTGTTGTTCGGGCGCAAGGTCACGGCATTGTTGGCTGCAACCATGGAGTTGCCGGCATGGCTGATGACCGCGCTTTGGCTGGGGCGCTACTACCGCACTTACGGGCAAACCGTTGAGGCGGAAGTCACCGCCGCACTGTCCCAAAAGACGGACTTTGTGCGCGGACCCATCATGGCCAAACGCGATTCCGCGCAGGCGCCGCAATTGGGCTTTGTGGTACGCGACGACCATCTGCTCACTGCTCGCTGGCCGGGCGATTGCCATCGATTCGCCGCAGAATGGGTTGCCATGCTGCAGGCGCCCAGTCTCTGATGCAGCGTTATCGGTACACGTATTTGGCGATAGAGGGGTCGTCTTAGACAAGCGTTACAGGCGCGGTCTTGATGGCCGCGTACTCACTTTTGATCTGCTCATAGCCATATTTGTCCTCCAGCCTTTTGACGATGAAGTGCCCACGAGCCATGCCCTGATAGAAATCGGTGAACAGCGCGTTGATCGTCGCCCCGGTAAACGCACCAATCACGGGAACAGCCTGCACGGCGAACTTGCTGGAGATGGTGAAGCCAAAACGTGTAGCGACTTTCTCGATCAGTATGGCCAGCCATTTTCCAGCCTGCCCCGGGGAAAGGTTGCTAATGGTCTTGGTGCCCTGTTTCGCGGCTATTTCAGCCAGCTCCTTGGACAGATGTTGCATCGTCTGAGTGGTGAAACTGCGGGTAATGTAGTAACCCGTCTCCGACGCATCGTCGGACTGGCTGTTGCCGCCCATGGCAAACACTTCGATGCACGCCTGCTTGGTGGCAAAGTCACCCAGGTCAAAACCTTCGCTACGCGCCACGTCGGCTACCGAGCGCATCATGATGGTGGTGGAGATCGGCAGTTCGACAAACAGCGCGGCAAAACCGAAGGCCCCGCCGATCGCACCCGAGGTCGCGGCGTAGACCTTGTGCAACCGGGTCGATGCAGGCTTTTTCGGACTATTCGCCAGGCTCCACAGCGCCGCGTCAGCGGACGAGTGCAGCGCCGCCGCCACTGCTCCGTTGATCCTTTTTGAAACCGAAGCAGGCAATGCTTTTACCGCGCCTTCGATGGGTGACCCGATCATGCCGGACAGTCTCGCCGTCAGGGAGGGGGACTCCAGCAAGCCAACGGCCTGCTTCAGGTCCTTGTAGTCCTCGGGGTTGTCTCTGATGTACACATGCGCCTCCATTAAATTTCCACTGTGCTCTCATGAGTCAAAGACACGCAAGGCGGGCCGTAGTGAAAGCTTCGAGAAGGACAAGTAAACTGTACAAGTTGGTGCCCCGCGTATTCTGAGGAGGTTACGCCTCCCCTGCTCGTTTGGGCTGAGGCTACTCTCCTGAACTGGCCGGAATATCATTAGCTCCTGATCGAGCTTAGTTCATGGCTTATGGGGCTCGCTACAATCGACCATGCATGGCGGTGTTACGTGTGTTGATCGCCCCTTACGGCCATGGCGTTCGTCTGTTACGGATCACTCCACTATCAGCCCGCGCCCTGTATACCTGGCTGGGCCGCTTCATCGTATTCGCCACCTTCGGGATAGCGTTGGCATCCGCTGCCGGTCAGCTCGGGGCCGGCGAATCGGGTCACCAAGCAATGGTTAAACTGGTTTCGCTGTTCATTCATCTCGCTGCAGTAATGTTTTTGTCCAAAGCCTGGTAGCGAAAGCTCTTAACATCGATGACAGTGCCGCCCCCTCAAACGAGAGTAGATCTGCCAACCTGCGTAGCAGTATGGGGGAGCGTTATTATCCATTGATTCGCCGACTGATTTCCTTTGTCGTGATGGTTCTTACCGCTGTCGCGTTACTGCAATCACAAGGGATCAACGCTATCGATTGGTTTGCCCCGGGCACGATCGGCGGCAGCATGACATCGGCGGCACTGACTATTCTCACCGCGTTAGTGATCGCTGTAATCGTCTGGTATCTGGTCGATACCACTGTTCAGCGACGCGTCACGCTGTGGACCGAAAATGGAGACCTGACACGTGCCGCCCGTCTAAAAACACTATTACCGATGATGCGAACAATCTTGCTCATTGCCCTGACGCTGGTAGTAGGGCTTACGACCTTGACTCAAATCGGCATCAACACCACCCCGTTGTTAGCGGGGGCGAGCATCCTTGGGGTTGCGTTAGGCTTTGGCTCACAAAAATTGGTTCAAGACTTCATCACCGGTATTTTCCTGCTCATGGAGAACGCCATGCAGGTGGGCGACGGCGTTACCGTCGCCGGTGTTAGCGGCACAGTGGAATATTTGTCTATTCGTACAGTGCGCCTACGCGCTGGCGATGGCTCTCTGCATATCATTCCCTTCAGCTCCGTCTCGACGGTTAACAATACCAACCGAGGCATCGGTAACGCAGCAGTACGCGTCAACATCGGTTATGAGGTGGACGTCACTCTTGCCAGCAATGAACTTAAGAAAATCGGCGCCGAGCTACGTGCAGACCCTACGTTCGGGCCTTTGATTCTGGCCGATCTGGAAATATGGGGGGTCGACGCGATCGACGGATCGATGTTCACCTTAGCTGGGCAAATTCGTTGCTCGTCTAACGGGCGGTGGGGGGTACAGCGCGAAACCAACCGCCGTATCCTCGAAAGGTTCCGGGAATTAAACATCCGAATAGCTGATCCGCGTGAGCGCCTGCTGGTGCCTGATGCGGAGCATGGTGCTACCCACCTTGCAGTAACGACACCAGGGGAACACGAAAAATGATCGATGACTTCGACTGCACTCCCCCGAGCCGCAGGCGAAGCTCACCACACTGGGTCGCGCTATTGCCCAACAGGTAAGTGTCGAAGCTGAATAAAAACAAAAGCGGCATTGTCGCCTTGGCTGA